>NZ_CBRA020000017.1:0-26860 GCF_000469945.2 Paenibacillus sp. P22
CCCGGCAGGAGCCTTCGGTCTGAGGCGGAATAGGTAATGCTGCAGTCCGCTCTTCAAGTCCTGAGTAAAGGGTTTATAATGATTGGAATAGTCGCAGATAAGCAAAGATGTGTCCAAAAAGAAACCCTCCCCTTGGAATTCCGAGCAAATCGTTCATGTTCTAACGATATTGTATATGTTCATTTTAGGCTGTAATCCCCTAGAATGAAACCAGAGAATAAAACATGTCTGCAAAGGAGCTTGCCCATATGGAAAAACTTAACATCGGACTTCAATTGTTCACGCTGCGGGATGAAACCGCCAGAGATTTTGAGGGCACGCTTCGCAAAGTCGCGGAGCTTGGCTACAAAGGCGTCGAGTTCGCCGGTTACGGCGATTTGAGCGCCGATAAAATGAAGGCGCTGCTTGACGAGCTGGGCCTGCAGGGCTTCAGCAGCCACGTATCCCTGCAAGCTCTGCGCGAGGATCTGCAAAAAGAAATCGATTATTTGAAGGCGATCGGCGCCAAATACATGATTTGCCCTTATCTGATGCCGGAGGACCGTCCCCAAAGCGGCGAGGAATGGAGCCGGCTTTTCGCCGAGCTGCAGCAATTCGGCCTTGAAGCCGGCAAGCAGGGATTGATTTTCGGCTACCACAACCATGATTTCGAGTTCCATGGCCAAGTCGGCGGCGACAATGCTTTTGACGCCATGTTCAAGGAGACGACGCCGGAAGCGGTTCAGGTCGAGATGGACGTATGCTGGGTTCAATTCGCAGGCCGGAATCCCGTTGAGTACATCGGCAACTACGCCGGCCGCCTGCCGCTGCTGCATTTGAAGGATTTCAGCGCGGATGAGCAGGGTCAGATGAAAACGCTGGAGCTGGGACAAGGCACCGTCGATCTGCCTGCCGTCATCGAGGCTGCAGCGGAAGCGGGCGTGCAGTGGCTGATCGTGGAGCAGGACGTCTGCCAGAATCCGCCGCTGGAAAGCATCTCGAACAGCTACGAATGGCTGAAAAGCCACTATTTGAACGTTTAATTAAGGAGGAAGAGAAGCTATGAGCAAAATCAAAGTCGCTGTCATCGGTTGCGGCGCCATCGCCCAGCGCAGACATATTCCGGAGTACGCCGATAACGGGAACGTAGAGCTGGTCGCCTTTGCTGACCCTATTCTGGAGAGGGCCGAGAGCATGGCCGAGACTTATGGCGGCCAAGCCTTTGCTTCCTTTGAGGAGCTGCTCGCCCAAGCGGATGTTGACGCGGTGAGCATTTGCACGCCCAATCATCTCCATGCCTCCATGGCGATTGCGGCAGCCAACGCAGGCAAGCATGTTCTGGTCGAGAAGCCGATGGCTACGACGCTGGAAGAAGGGGAGCGGATGATCGAGGCCGCCCGGAATAACGGCGTTTTCCTGATGGTCGGACATAATCAGCGCCCCATGCCTCCGCATGTGAAAGCCAAGGAGATTCTGGATTCCGGAGAGCTCGGCAAGGTGCTCACCTTCCGTACCTCCTTCGGCCATCCCGGGCCGGAGGCTTGGAGCGTGGACGGCGCGGAGAGCTGGTTCTTCCGCAAGGACGAAGCCATCATGGGCGCCATGGGCGATCTCGGCGTGCATAAATCCGATTTCATCCGGTATTTGCTGAACGACGAGGTAGCGGAGGTCGCCGGCTTTATCGGTACCTTGGACAAGGAAGGCACGGATGTGGACGACAACGCCGCCTGCCTTCTGCGCATGAAGGGCGGAGCGATCGGAACGCTGGTCGCCAGCTGGACGCAGTACAAGGGCGGGGACAACAGCACGGTGCTGTGGTGCGAGCGAGGCGTCATGAAGATCGGCACGGTGGACGGCGACGAGGTCATCGTCGAGCCTGTCGACGGCTTGGTGGAAACGTACAAAGTCGGCGCCATGGCGACGAACGAGAAGCAAGTGCCGAGCGGAGTCATCGATGCCTTCGTGGACTCCATCGCGACGAATACGCCTCCGGCCATTTCGGGGGAAGAGGGCTTGAAGTCGCTGCAGGTCATTCTGGCAGCCTTTGAATCCCAGAGAACCGGACAGTTCGTCAAGCTCTAGAAAAAAAAGAAAGACCCGAAGCACGGACCCAGGGGGGCCGGCCTTCGGGTTTTTTCGTCTTCCGAAAAGTTACTGCCAGTTCACAACAACCGTCGCCGTCCCGGTAGCGGGAGTCGTGAAGGTATGATTGGAGCCGCCTTCCCAAGTGACCGCCGTTCCGTTCTTCTTGAAGAACTTGAACTGGAGAGCGGTGCCTGCCGGCACGCTGACATCGTAATACCAAGTCGGGTAAGCGTACAGGATCTTGTTGAAGATAGGTCCGATGGCGGCAGCTGGAGCCCAGTTGCCGAGCTCGGATACGCCGCCGGAGAGATAGACGTTCTCGCCCAGGGCCGTCGTTGCATTCTGAACCACGAAGCGCACCGAAACCTGATTGCCGGTCAGAATGTTGAAGCCGTTGTACACATTGCTGTCGACCGCGCCGGAGGTGCGGATCTTGATGCCATAGCTGCCGGCGGCGACGGAAGGAACCGTGACCTTGATCTGGGTATCTTCCCAGGAGACGATGCCCGTGCCTGTTACGGCTGTGCTGCCGAAGTATACGGTGCCCTTGGAGGAGCCGAAGCCGCGGCCGTCGATCGTGACCGTGTTGCCGGGCTTGCCCATGACCGGACCTGCATGGCCGACGACCGGAGCTGTCGCCGCAGCCGTATATTGCCATACGGCCGTGCCGCCTGCAGCCAGGGTGAACGTGCCGACAGCTCCGCCGGATGCCGCCGTAATGCTGTTGCCTCCAAGCAGTCCGCCGAGAACGTCATTGTAGGTTCCCGCCGGGAGGGAGGTGACCAAGCCGCTGATGGATGCAGCCGTGGACAGGTTGCGGTTGACGGCTACGACCGCGACATTGTTGCCGAATTTGCGCTCATAGATATAGACGTCGTTGTTGATCCAGCGCTGCTGGGTCGTGCCGTAGGCGATGGCCGGATTGGATTTGCGCAGAGGTCCCAGCAGGCCGCTGACCTTGTAAGCGGTCGTCGTCGTGGAGAACGACGGCATCATCGCGCGGTTGTCGGGATCCGTGCCGCCAGTCATGTATTGCTCGGTGCCGTAGTAGATCGCCGGGACGCCGCGCGAGGTCAGCGTGAACGCAAGCGCCTGCTCGAGACGGCGGTTGCTCAAGGAACCGGTTTTGAAGCGTTCCATGTCATGGTTGTCGATGAACGTAACCTGATCGGATACTTGCGCATAGTCGGAGCCTGTCGCTGCGACCATGGCGTCCAGGCCGTACATCGTGTCCGTGCCGTCGCGGAAGACGCTGCGGACTTCCTGGTTGAAGCGGAAGTCGAGCAGGCTCATTCCGGATTCGTTGGCGAACTTGGTGTTGTCCGCCTCTGCGGCCGCAGATCCCATGAACCATTCTCCGAAGACGAAGACCGGCTTGTAGCCGTAGATGGAGGCGACCCAGTTCTTTTGCCAGCCCATGGACATATGCTTGGCCGCGTCGACGCGGATGCCGTCGATGCCGAGATCGAGCCAGACTTTGATCGCGTCTTTGAAATAGGTATCGATCGTGCTGTTGTTCTGCTCGAGATCCGCCAGGTCGTAGAGATTTTTGTAGATGCCGTTCTCGAGCGTGGAGAAGTCCGAGCCGCCGTTATGGTGGAAGAGGCCGTTCGTATCATTGGTATATCCGCCGAGCAGCGTGCCGTTGTTGTAGAGCTTGCCGTTCTCGGCAAAGGAAGTATCCGTCTCCATGGCTGGAGAGGTGTGGTTCGGCGCGAAGTCGATGATGACTTTGATGCCTTTCGCATGAGCCGCATTGATCAGGTTCTGGAAGTCCGTGAAGCTGCCGAAGGCAGGATTCGTTTTCTTGAAGTCGCGGGCCCAGTAGCCGTGATAGGCCGTATTGGTCACGCCGGAATAGTTGATGACGGAGTAGATGTTCTCTACAGGCTGGGAAATCCAGAGCGCCGTAACGCCCATGCCGGTAAAGTAGTTGTCGTTGATCTTGTTGACGATGCCCTGCCAGTCGCCTCCGCAATAAACGCGCTTGTTGGTGCAGCCGGAGCTGAAGGCCGCTCCCGTCGGATTGTTGGCGGCATTGCCGTCGGAGAATCGGTCGGTGAAGAGCTGGTAGATGACGTCCGTGCTGTAATTCTGCTTGTTGCCGACCGCGGTGTCCGGAGCGGCGGAAGCGAGGCCCATCGGCGCCGCAGGAGTGAGCTGGGCTCCGGCAAGCATCGTGGCAATGGCCGCTCCGGCAAGAATTCGTTTCAACGTCAGGTTCATCAGAATAACCGCCTTTCAAGCGAGTGATATGAAGCGCTTACACATACGGTTTTAAGTGCCTTTTCGATTTCGGAACGGAAGCCTCCTCTCGACAGAAATAAACCCCGGTTTTCTCCGCTGACGGAGTAACCGGGGTTGTCTTAAACCATCTGGTTTAAAAAGCATAGCCCTCAAATTAAGGTTGGCCCAGTCATCATAAGAAATGTTTGGCATCGCTGTCAATAGGAAAATCGGTCGTCTTGCGAACGTAAGGAAAGGGAATATGGACATGCATGCAAAGTCCCGGAATCCATGCAAAAGGGAAGAGAAATGGATAGATATGGAGACGCATCCTTATGAAGTCATTAACGTTATTTTACGGGAATGGTATAGTTGGGATGGAAAAGAAGAGGCAGGACCGGTCCATCCGCTCGATAGGAGCGACAGGCGAAATGGATCGTCTCAGCCTGCCAGCCGGAGACGCGACTGCCCAGTCCGCGAGCCAGAGATGTGATCGGGAAGGAAAGTGAAAGCTTGGATAGGAAATCACGGATGAACCTTCCCGATTGGCCTTCCGATCAGGAAGTCCGGCTTCAACGAAGACGAACGATCAGGCGAGCTGCAGGAATCGGTTTCATTCGTGTCGCAGTCCTAGTTGGCATTGCCGTTTACTGGCTTTACCATCTGGGGGGAAGTCTGATATCCGGTATGTGCTCGAATGAAATCGTCCATCGATCCTTCCAGCCGAATGGCAGCTTGGAGCTGGTCATATTCCAACGGGATTGCGGAGCGACAACGGGGTACAGCTATCAACTGTCCATCCTTAAGCAAGGATCGGAATCAAATCGTTCGGGGAATGTGTTTATTTCAACGAAAGCGTTCCAAGCGGAATGGACAGGCCACAGTTCCGTTGCCGTAACCGGCGATGCGAGCGATGCTTCGAAAAGAATAGATCGATATAGAGGAATCCGTATCCTGTACAACAAATCCTGAGAGGAAGGGATCATCATGAAGTTCATTCTCATATTCGGCCCGCAGGCCGTCGGGAAAATGACCATCGGGCATGAGCTGGCGAAGATAACCGAATTGAAGCTGTTTCACAATCATATGTCCATCGAGATTCTGCATCCTTTCTTCGGTTTCGGTTTCGAAACCTGGAGGATTTCAGATTTGCTGCGGCGCGAAATCTTTGAATCGTTCTCCGGCAGCGATCAGTATGGGCTCATTTTCACGTATGTGTGGGGGTTCGATCTGCAGGAGGATTGGAAGTTCGTGAACGAAATCTGCGGGATTTTCGAGTCGAAGGGTGCGGAGGTTTACTTTGTGGAGCTCGAAGCCGATCTGGAGGAGAGGCTGGCACGCAATTCGACTCCGTTTCGTCTCAAACAGAAGCCGACAAAACGGAATCTTGAGCAATCAAAACAAAATCTTCTCCGTTCGGCAGAAGAGCATCGATTCGATACAAGGACGATTAACAGCTGCTTATTGAAAGGAGGAATATAGAGATGAAAATCGGAGAGCTGCTTGGAAGAGGAAACACGGCCGATGTTTATCGCTGGGGGCGCACGGAAGTCGTCAAAATCCTTCATCAACGCGAGCATTCCGAGCATGAGGCTAAAAAAGAAGCGCGGAATGCGGAAGCCGTTCAATCCCTAGGTCTGAAAACGCCGGCTTTCGGTGGATTAGTCGAGATTGAAGGCAAGACCTGTTTGATTTATGAACGGATAGACGGTCCTACGATGCTGAGTCGGATTGAGAGGACGGAATCAAGCGTTGTCCACTATGCCAGAATGATGGCGCAGCTTCAGTTCGACATTCACCAAGCCGAGGTTCCATTTGACCCCAGCCTTAAAAGGGAGCTGTCTCATCAAATTCAATCGGCAGCGGTTCTGAATGAAGCGGAAAAACAAGCCGTGCTCTCAAAGGTGAAAAGCCTGCCCGAGGGCAAGAAATTATGCCATTACGATTTTCATCCTGGCAACATTATTCTTTCTCCGAATGGGCCGGTTGTTATTGATTGGATAAATGCAATGGTGGGGAATGAAGCGGCGGATGTCGCCAGAACCTCCATGATGCTGCGTTCGCATGCCGTCCCGCGAGATACTCCGGACTGGCTGCTGGAAAGAGTGCTGCGGAAGCTGTTTCATGATGAGTATAGGAAAGAATACATGCTGTTGTCCGGCATGGGATGGAAGGCTGTCGATGAGTGGATGGCTCCCGCGCTGGCGGCTCGAATCGGCGAAGTCCAGAACCTAGAGCGGAACGAGATTGTTCATTGTTTAAGAGAGATTTTAAAAAATGAGTGAGCGGCCTGGAGAGCAATCATCCTCGCAGCTGCTTCTCTCAAATCCATCTTCTTCTGAATTCATGGCTGAACGAGGATTCTGCCGGCGGGCAAGGAATGAGGGTCATCCTTCATGCGCCAAGTCCGACAAGCGGCCAATCCGCTTGCAGACGCAAGGCTTTGTACGTTCGATTTTGTTATTCGACAGCTTTTTCTTGCCATCGGCTGGAGAGAAACACGGGTTTGCAAAGTTGGAATAAAGTCCAAACCTTACTCGTATCTTGGGATGTGCAACTGATAGGAGGTGTAAGCGGGGTTGTTGCAAGCTCTTGTTTGTCCCTTTATGTCGATAAAAAAGAGTTGTATGTAATGGCATAGCTTGGCATATCTTCTATAGAGATCAATTCAGGAAGAAGTGATGGCGTTGTCGATGGATCAAAAACAGGTTCTTGCCAACGCGAAGCGCTTAAGGGCAAAATTCCACGGTTCTTTAATGCCGAATTTGCTCAAAGCGGTTGAAGCGGAGGGTCGGGAGATCCAGAGCCAAATAAGCACTTTCAAGCCTTCCTCCTCTTTGAAGATGTCTAAACGAAATCCACTCCAGGAACCGGCTGTTTCCCCGCCTGAAAACGTTGAACAGCATTCTGCTCAGCTGACGCTTCTTGTTCAGCCGGAAATAGGAAGGCTGCTGGATGAGCTTGTTTACATGAATGCAGCTGCAGATCGGCAATCAGCGGCGGAAGTCATCTTTCAAATGGGAATCAAGATGAGCAGAGAAACCATCCGCGCTCATTTCGATTTAAGGACGCAGCTGCAAGAGATAAGCGATCGATTTAAAGTCTCGTTGTGCGATGACAAGCGGATGGATACTAGCCCAAATAGGAGTGATCCTCATGAGCATGCCCAATGTCCCGAATATCAGGCCTGATATTCAGCTCAAGCGACATGATGTACTGAATCTTCTTTTGTCTTCGATCGCATTGGAAGAGATGGGCTTGTCCAACATCATCAACGCCGAAGGTGAAAAACTGCAAAAGGTCATTCATGCGGAAGAGAGCAGCTCGAAGGATTTGATGGAAGTCAATGAAAGCGTGGAGCGCATGATGCGCATCATTATCAAAAACCAGATGCTCCTGCAGTTCAAGCTGGAGGATGTGATCAAGCTCGAGAAATCCTCGTTCCAAGACGAATATCAGGACGAGTATCACGACGAGATTCACGAAGAGTAAGGTGAGGTAGGTGTATGACTCTTCATTCATCCACAAGTTCGGAATGGTCTGCCATAGTCACCTGGATAGCCAGGGAAGAACTGTCGTTGTCCAAGCTGGTGTTGTTTCGAATTCGAGCATCCAGCAAAACGATGGATCAGGATGATCTAATGACGCTGAAATCGATGGCGAAGACGCTGACATACGGAAAAATGTCGCAAAGGCTCGTATGGGATCGTCTAACCATGATTTCGGATACCTTCTCCTTCAAGAGCGGCGAAATTGACGCCATTCTTTTGGAGTCCATGGATATCTTTCACCAAGCCATCACGGAATTCCTGAACCTGTTGAATAAGCACTTAAAATCAAATAAAATCTATACGGTCGAAAATAATCATAAAGAACTGTGCCCGAGCGTCTTGTTGACGCAGCTTTTAAGCACAGCATGGGATCTGCTGGAAAGTTATGACAGCATTCGATTCCGCTATGCTTCCTTGTGCGCGGGTCCAGAGACATCCAAGCGGATAAGCAGCGTTCAACCGGGATGGCTTGTGCCGCTATCCTCGGTTATTACTCTCTGCCATCAAATACTGCTCAGACATTCAGCTTCCTCATCGGAAGCTTTTTCCTACATTCATAAGATGAGAAGCTTTGTTCTGAGCACGACGCTTCTGTTCCGCCAGCATTCATCCCTGTCTGACCGGGAAGACAGGACGGGCAGCGGGAACAAGGAAATGAACAACTCCCGCACCAAGCCGTCCATTTTTTATAAATGACGGACGCTTTTCATGCATGAACCCATTTACATGTCCATTATGGCCGTTAAATTCAATGATACAGGCAAGGAGACAATCTCGCATGGACAGGAAAGACCAAGCAAGCGGAGCAGGGCATTCCCTCTCCTGTTGGCTCGATAGTCGAGCTTTGGCCAACAGGATTGAACAAACGTAAAGCCCCTTCCCGGCTAACCGGAAAGGGGCTTTTGTCATGAAGAGCTCTTAGAAAGCAGCGGCTTCGGCTTTGACTTTATTCAGACCTTCGCTGACGATGTCGGCAGCGCGGTCACGGAATTGGTTGTGGCCTTCGATGACGATTTCCTGGGCTTGTACGCCGAACAGGCCGAATGCGCCTTTGAGAGGACGGAGAGCCGATTCGAAGTCTGCCATAGGGGCCGTGGAGTATACGCCGCCGCGAGCGCTCAGCAGAGCGACTTTTTTGCCGGTTGCGAGGCCTACAGGACCTTCAGCCGTGTAGCGGAACGTCTTGCCTGCTTGCGCCAGGTAAGCGACATAGTTGATCAGCGGAGCCGGAGCGGTGAAGTTCCAGAGCGGAACGGTGATCACGACTTTGTCGGCTTCGAGGAATTGGTTGACGTATTTCGTGACGAGCTCGACAGCTGCCTGCTCCTCAGGAGTCGTGTCGATGCCTTGTCCAGCCTTGAACATGCCGGTCATGGCCGTGTTGCCGTAGAAAGGAAGCACTTCCTCGTACAGGTCCAGCTCGGTTACCGTGTCGTTCGGGTGAGCGGCTTTATAGGATTCGAGGAACGTATTGTACATTTGGACGCTGATCGCTTGATCAGCCGGACGGTCGTTCGCTTTAACAAAAAGAATGGATGCCATGATGGAAAGGTCTCTCCTTGTGTCTTTAAAATGTATTTGCAATAGTGACAGTATACATCGATAACGAAAATAATGCAACTAAACAAACGGAAGTGAAATCCTGCCTTTTTAGGTTTCCTCATCCGCTCTAGATACATGCCAGGACTTTGTTGGAAACCTTACTCTATGGGTAAATAAAGGAAACAGATACTACCTTCGCATCCACATTTCATTAAAAAGGTGATTCTATATGGCGTCTAAAGGGCTTGAAATTCTCATTGCCATGATGTTGGGCTTCTTCACCGGCATCCTGCTCAGCGGAAATGGCATGCATGTTCAGGAGAGCGGAATCCAGATCCTGCTCGGATGCATCTTTTGGCTGCTTGCATTCTCCTACTTGAAGCGCCGCCCGTGACGTACAATTCCATCAGAGACGGCATCCTTGCGATGCCGCAGCAACAGCCGGCCCCAATAGGAGCCGGCTGTTTCCATGGTTTCTATACCGTTTCATCAAAACAAATTAACGTTCAAATAAACTTCCGGCTCGTCTTCTTCCCGTCGCAGCTGAAGACGATTTTCTTGTCCTCGACGACTGTCTCCAGATGCACGGATTTGCCCCAGAGGGCGACGACATGGGGGGAGCGTGCGCTCCACATACTTCAGGTCCAGCTCCACGCCTTCATAATGGTGGACCAGATACAGCTCGCCTGCCCGGTTGAAATCGCCGTTATGCACCTCGATGACGGGAAATCCGCCGTTGACGCGGGAGTAGACGAGCTGCTCGCGGATGTTTTTCCACGCCTTGTCGGTGATTTTCCATTCGGGGCCCTTCTTCTCGAAAATGTACAGGTCGAGATCGTCGACCAGTTTTTTGGTCAAGTAATTGCGGAGGAAGGAGGTGTCGGAGTCCAGCTCCCGGACCTCGAATATTTTCTCCCTGCCCCTTCCGGGCTTGTAGCCGAAGCGGCGCTGGTCTTCCTCCGTCGGGTCCTCCCAGCGCTTCTCGATATCCTCGAATATTTTCAGCCCCAGGTAATATGGGTTCAGGCTGCCGCGGCCCGGCACGACCACGGAGGCGTTCAGCTTGGCGAACTCGATCGTCTCCTCGCTGTCGAGATCCATCTCGCGGATAATCCGCTGATGCCAGTAGGAAGCCCAGCCCTCGTTCATGATCTTGGTTTCCATCTGCGGCCAGAAATAGAGCATTTCCTCGCGCAGCATGCTCATGATGTCCCGCTGCCAGTCGGCGAGATGGGCCGAATGCTCCTCAATGAACCAGACGAGGTCCTTCTCGGGACGAAGGGGGAACTTCGGCGGCTCCGGCGGTCCCGCCTCTTCTTCCAACGAGACCTCCTCCAGCCGCCACAGGTCGTCGTACTCTCCAGGCGGCCGCTCCTCCGCGTTCTCGGCTTCCCTGCGCAGGTATTCGTCTCGCTTCGACTTGTCGAGCTGGCGGGGCTTCACAAGAGTCGGATCGATATGCTCTTGAATCGCGAGCACGGAGTCGATAAAACGCTCGACGGTCTCCGTTCCGTAGAGCATCTCGTACTGGCCGACCCGCTCGGCCGTCGCGGACATGCTCTCGACCATGTCCCGGTTGGTGCCGGAGAAGCGGGCGTTGTTCTTGAAAAAGTCGCAGTGGGCGAGCACATGGGCGACGATGAGCTTGTTCTGGATGAGCGAGTTGCCATCGAGCAGGAAGGCGTAGCAGGGGTTCGAATTGATGACGAGCTCGTAGATTTTGCTGAGGCCGAGATCGTACTGCAGCTTCATTTTGTTGAACGTCTTCCCGAAACACAGATAAAATGAAGAAGCTTATTTCGCGAGGTTGAGCACTATTTCTGGCGGCGATTCTGAATGGAGAACGACTCGCGTCACGACTTTTCGAATCAGTTGCTTCTGTTCTTCTTCCGTAAGGAAGTCCCACATCTTGTGTAGATCCTGAAGCATCTTACGAGCTGCCGCCGAGTTCTTTATCTCCGGTTCATCGTCAAGATCATCAAGCTGCAACTGGACCGACTCGCGTTCCTCCTCAAGCCGGGTAATTCTATTTCCCAATGCCGACGCTTTGACGGCCCCGCTTTGAATGGCGTCGTACAGATTTTCAATTCCCGTCTCGATCGTCTCCAAGCGGTGCTGCAGGGCATTGCGGGCATCGGTGGAATCCTGGGTGTTGGATTGCTGTTCGAGTATAGCATCGAGCCGCTTGGGATCCAGCAATGACAAGTTGCGGATATCTTCGATGACGATTGCCTCGACTTTTGCGCGATTGTGATACTTATTGCTGCAGCTCGCGCCTCTGTCCTTCGTTCTTACATGCTGTTTTTGGCAGGCATAAAGTTCATACAGATATTCCTTCCCGTTCCTATGGGTTCTACGTTTAACATGAACAACCGGGCCGCCGCATATTCCGCATTGCAAGAGCCCTGTCAGCAAGTATTCCCCCACTGGAGATGCCCCTTCCTTCCGCCTGGCGTTTTCGGCTTGAACCATGTTCCAAGTGTCCTCGTCTATGATGGCATCATGGTTCCCTTCGACGATCAAACCAGCATTCAGCAACTTCCCCGCATAGAGAGGGCGGACTAGGATATCGCGGATGTCTGTATGAGTCATCTTGCGAGCTGTCGTTCTGGACTGCGCCCACTCCGCGATAGCTAACCTTGATTGTCCCTGAAGGAACCGCTTGTATATTTCCCGGATTATGGCTGCTTCATCCGGCTTGATTTCGAGCACCTTAGCTTCCTTGTTCCAATGGTAGCCGAAGGGGATACGGCCGCCGTGCCACATGCCTTGATTTACTCGCTCGCGCCGTCCCGATGTCGTCCGTTCAATGATCATGTCGCGTTCGAGTTGGCCAAAGACCGCCAGGATGCCGAGCATGGCTTTTCCAAGCGGAGTCGATGTGTCGAACGGTTCAGTGGCCGACTTGAAGGCAACGCCATTCTTTTCAAAGACGTCCTCCAACAGCTCGAGCACATCTTTCTGCTTCCGGCCGAGGCGATCCAGTTTATATACTACGACTGTATGAATCTTTCCTGCCTCGACATGACGAATCAGACGCTTTAGGGCCGGCCTATTCGTGTTGGTCCCTGTATAGCCATCATCCATATAGAGTTCAACGTCATCCCAGCCTTGGGACTTTGCGAAGGCTGTCAGGCGCTCACGTTGAACGTCAAGGCCGAAGCCACTAACAGCCTGCTCCTCGGATGACACACGAATGTAGAGCGCGACCTTCTGGCGAACCGGCGCTTCAATTCCCCTGGAAGCTCGAACGACCATGCGCGGCACACTCCCTTAATTTAGTATATAAATACAGCATCAACCATTGCTTGCTCATATAATACACCATGTATGATTTGATGCGAAAGACAAATTGAAAAACCGTTTAATTTTTCCTCCGAAAAGTTTTCAAAGACCCTTAAACTGCTTGGTTCCAGCCGTGATAAATTGGTATCAGTGAGATATCGAGAGAGACACCGATGAGGCATGAATGCCTTGATGACCCAGCCGGCCCAAGTGGTCGGCTTTTTGCATACGGTGCAAAGCTCCTCTCGTGATCGCTGCTTCAACGCCGATGTAGGTCTAGCATCAGGCGCAATGCTATCTCAGACGGCCGAGGACGGCCCAAAATTGCGTTCCATACTGTTCCGCCCCCATCTGGAAGGGAGCGGACCAAGAACGCCTGTTTGTGGGCCATTCTCGGGCGTCTGTTTTTTGTCCATTAAAAGGAGGTATTTTAAATGCAATCTATTCGCCATCGTCTGATTCGACTCATCGCGGGAAGAAAGATGCCGGTAATGCTCAACATGGAAATTCATCTCGCGCAGCCAATCACGTTTGCTCCCGGAATGTTGCTAGTTGGTAACACGCTGAAATCGTAAACAGTGCGCAGGTAAATCCCAGCAACTGCAAACTGCGTGGTGGCGGAAGAGAGACGCTAATCAGGTGAAGGAGAGGTTTGCAGGCAAGTCTTCCGCTGCAAACATGTGATGCCATGTGGTGCAATCCTTTAAAACGAGGCGTCGGGAAGCACGCCTATCCTCATTGTCCATGGGAGAATGGCCCATGGCCACGCAAATAAATGGCAAGCTGCTCCGGGCAGCCTCTGCATGGTCTGCTCCAGCGTTAACGGTCGAGTTCCACTCGGTTCAGTTGGAGCGGGCTTTTCATGCGGGTACTGGCCCTTCCCGGTTCGATTCCGGGAACCCGCTCTCTCCGTTCCCCCGGAGCATCAATCACGCCGGCCTGTGGAGTCCTTGGGGAGTCTCAACTGACATTCCCATCGGCTCAACCTTTCCTCCTTTCACCTGTGATCCCAACAGGACAAGGTTCGGCTCGGGAGCGCCTGTGACGAGCGCAAGTAATCGTCACCCTTTAATCGATGCTGCTGAGCGACCCAACCGGGAGGGTGTCGCGCCAAGGAGGGAGCCTGATAAGCTGCCTCAGCTGAGCGCCGTTCGGCATCATCGATTAAAGGAAATTTGTGCCTATGCGTCGAAAGTACGAGGCGGGAGGCGAGGAAATGACTGTTGAAAAACGAAGGCTTTACAATACTGGGTATACAGGACCAGAGAAAGCCGTTAATTTCATGGAAGATGAAGATGGGAATTTTCATGTCGTTTATATCAAGGACGTCCACTACATTGAAGAAGAGAACCCTGAGGAGCCTGAACGGCTGATGTTTGTTCTTCAAAATGGCCGACAGTTCTTTACCTTGAGAAGTGAAAAGGCTGTTCAGCAAGCGAATGAATACATACAAAAAATCAAAGATGACCCTGAGGCTCAAGACCTTATGATTTTCGGCCAAAGAATTCCAGAAGAAGAGCGCGAATAAAACACGGCAAGCCCCACATCGGGGCTTTTTTTATGCCTAAATGGGGAGGTGAATAGATGAAGAGGTTCATTCGTTGGTTTTTGCGGCAGGCCGTTCATGGTTACTTGCCTCCGCAACCAAGAAATCGACAGGAAAGAAGACGAGGCTAAAAACATGAAATGGAGGATGATTAATAATGCCAAGTGATTATGCAGCCAGAAGCGGCGATGTGCTTCGATCAGACGGACAGAAGGTGAACGAAGCCGACGGCATTAATACCGACGGCAGCAGGAACGTTAGGTCAATTGCTAGAGGATCAGCAATCATAACGCCTAATGACTCCGTCGATATCCCTTCATACAACGGCATCCTTGAGACTAAAGGTTTGTACGTTGGAACGAGCGGGGATATCAAAATGACGATGGCTGACGGCAGCGTCATAACTAGAAAAAATGTGGTCGGTGGAATGACTCACCCATGGGGAATCAAGCGAATTTGGGCAACAGCAACGACGGCTGCTGACTTGATCGGTGAATATTAATGCGCATTGGAGCGGGAATTGGGATCGGAATCAGTCGCCGAATCCGGAAAACGATTAAAGATACATTCACCAGACCCGACAATAATGGGACTGCAGGAAAAACGGAAACCGGGCAAACGTGGGTGACCACAACAGGTTCAGTTTGGGGAATAGTTTCAGGAAAGCTGAAGCTAATCTCAGGAGCGGGCCGGGTGATCGTTGATCCGGGCAGTCCGGATTACACGCTACGAGTCACGATAAGTGGTGATTTGTCTGCCTTGCGTATCGTATTCCGATATGTCGACGACACCAACGAATGGTATGTCAGCGGAAATACGATATTTAAAAGGGTTGGTGGTTCAATAACAGCCGCAGCTGTTATGATTGGCACTCCGGTTTCTGGAGATGTAATAACCATACAAGCCATCAAGGGAAGCATTCGATTATTTCTTAATGGCGCATGGCAGGCAAACATATCTGATATCGCCCTTATGACAGCGACAAAGGCGGGGATATTTTCATCTGCACCAGCTGCATTATCCTATGCAGACAACTTCTTTTTAGAGGTGGTTTGAATATGGCTCGTCGCGTAACTGTACCTAAGATCGGAATTGGAGAAGAGTTACCTGCCGGCAAAGAACTTTATGAGTGTGCATCCAATGAAGGGCCGTACAGGCCGGATACATCCGCGCAAGCATGGCAAAAAATCACTGAAACTGTTAATAGTTTCGAAATTCTTATTCTGGAAGAGTGAATCATATCCCAACAAAAAATAAACGCCTTTGCTGCAAACCAGGATGCACGGAAAAGGTCGAAGCTGGCTATTGCCGGACGCACGAAAAGCAAAGACGCGCCCAAAAAGATCGGTTCCGCGGGACGGCAGCTGAGAGAGGATATGACGCACGGTGGAGAGCATACCGCGCTCTTTTCTTGCAACAATATCCACTGTGCAAGCATTGCTTGAAAGACGACGTATACACGCCGGCCGAGGTCGTCGACCATATAACGCCGCACAGAATGGACATGGTGCTGTTCTGGGACCCCAACAACCATCAGCCATTATGCAAGAGGCATCACGATATCAAGACAGCGACAGAGGATGGAGGTTTTGGAAGGTGAGGGTTGAGACTTATCGGTTAAAGGAGCTTCAACCGAACACTTGGAATCCAAACGTGATGCAAGATTCGGTATTCCTCTCCTTAGTTGAAAGCATCCGGCAGAACGGTGTCTTACAACCGATTCTGGTTCGTTCAGATGGGACCATCATCAAAGGGGAAAAACGTTGGCTCGCCGCGCAGAAAGCGGGCTTGAAAGAAACGACCTGCATTGTCGTCGAATCTGGTGAGGAGGAGTCCAAGCTCCTGACGGTCAGCCTTTCGACACTCCGCGGGCACACTGAAGACGAACTTCTTGCTTCTCTTGTCGCAGAGCTTTCCAACCACTATGAGCTTGACGACATCGCGGCATGTACGGGGATGGCTGCAGATACGCTCGAGCAAATGGTTGCAGGTCTACAAACGAACGTGGAAGTGGATCCGCTCGTTGAAGAGGACTCGTTCGACGTCCAGGACGCGCTGGACCGGATCAAGGAGCCGGAAACGCGCCGAGGCGATCGGTGGCAGCTCGGCCGGCACATACTAATGTGTGGAGATGCAACTTCAATGAAAGATGTTCTTGAGTTAATGAAAATTAAACAGGCAAATCTCGTAATAACGGACCCGCCATATAATGTGGCCGTTCAAAGCGATTCGGCCCGCTTGAAAGAGGATGGTCGAGGACAGATCATGAACGATGACATGTCTGACGAAGATTTCCGGAGGTTTCTGAAAGAAGTTTTCGAAAACTACAAAGCTATTATGACTCCGGATGCGGCTATCTATGTATTTCATCCCTCGTCTTATCAGCGTGAATTCGAGGATGCCATGAATCTGGCTGGTATCGTGACACGCTCCCAATGTGTCTGGGTCAAAAACGCAGCCACCTTCGGGTGGGCGCAATACCGATACCAACATGAACCAGTTTTTTATGGTCATATAAAGAACAAGGCGCCGGCGTGGTATGGCGATCGCAAACAGTCCACAGTCTGGAAGGCTGGGCTGCCGGTTGAATCTCCGGAACCGGTCAGTGTTTGGGAAGTCTCCCGCGGGGATGTCACCAAGTACGTCCACCCGACACAAAAGCCGCTCGAGCTGCTGGCTATTCCGGTCAAGAACAGCAGCCGACAGGGTGAGGTCGTTGTCGATCTCTTTGGTGGTTCCGGCTCCACACTGATGACCTGCGAGCAGTTGGAGCGTTCCTGCTACACGATGGAGTTGGACCCGATCTTCTGCGACGTAATCAAGCAGCGGTTCAAAGAGTCGACCGGTATTGAACCGGTTCTGCTCTCCAATGATCTTGTAGAGGCATAGAAAAAGGAGGCGCAGGAACGCCCCCTTCTCTCTGCCCGGGTCACCCCGGTTGAGATAGTGGATACTCCGTGGCCACGGTTTTGACAAACCACTATCTCGGAATCCATTTTAAGGGATAACCTGGAGGACCACAATGAAAGATTCTGAGGAGATACTCGCTGAGTTGGAACGAAGCAAGGGGAAGTACCGAACGATTGTCCAAGCGGGCATTGCAAAGTGGGTCAAGGACTTCCAAGATGGCAAAATCAAAATAGCTACGGTCGATGATCTCCGCAAACTGGTGGAGATTGATCTCCAGATACTCAGCCAAGAATATCAGATGAGTAAGACCATACCACCACCTAGGAAGAAATAGCTCATAGCCTGCGGGGGGAGGGGGGAGCAAATCTTAGGACCTCTCCCATATAGACCGCGCGTCCAGTTTCGTGTGAGTTTTTTTCCTGATAAAACATTTTGGGTACGAAAGGGGGCCGCCTATGAGCCGATCGAAGAAGCCGGTCGATCAAGTCGAGGGAAATATCACCAAGGAAGAGCGGGAAAAACGGCGCGAGCTGGAGGAGAAAATGAATTCTCGTCTCGGTCGCGATAAGATTCGTCCCCCGACGTGGCTGGATGATGAAGGCAAAAAAATGTTCCGGCATCTGGTCAAGCAGATGGAGAAAACGGAACTGCTCACTAATCTTGACGTGACGGCGCTGGCCACATACTGCGATCTGCATGCCCGCCGGCTTGTGCTTCTGGAGGATGTCCGGCAGAACGGCACCCGGTTCGTCAACTCCAACTCTCGCGGTGGTGTGACGCATGTTGCGAATCCAGCGCTGACGCAGCTGAACACAACCATCAAGCTCCTGAAAGCCTACGAGGCAAGCTTCGGATTTACTGTCTACGACCGGACCCGGATCGCCCTGAAGGACGAGAAGGCGGAGGAAGAAGATGAGTTCGGAGGGGAGTTCGATTGATGTACAACGTACTTGCCCAACTGGACGATGTGACGCAGTACGCAGCCGACGTCCAAGAGGGCAGGATTGTTGCTGGCAAGTATGTACGGCTCGCCTGCCAGCGGCACTTGAAAGACTTGGGCCGCCAGGGAACCGAGGACTTCCCATACACCTTCGAACCGACACGCGCTGAGCGTGTTTTTTATTTTGCCTCGTTTTGCTGTCACGTCGAGGATGGGTTGACGGTAAAGGCCGGTGACCCTGTTACGCTAGATCCGTTCCTGAAGTTCATCGTCGGCAGCATATTCGGCTGGGTGCATCGAGAAACTGGCCTGCGGCGGTTCCGAAAGGCTTATGAGCAGGTGGCCCGCAAGAACTCCAAGTCCACCACGCTCTCGATCGTTGGGTTGTACATGCTCGCCGGCGACAAAGAAGGCGGCCCTCAGGTTTATACGGCGGCGACGGACCGGCAGCAGGCGCGAATCGTTTACGGCGCGGCGGAGCAAATGGCCGAGAAGTCCAAGTCGCTTCGAAAGCGAATCAAATTTACCAAGTCCAAGAGCTTGATGGTCCACAAAAAGAGCAATGGGCGCATGCAGCCCTTGTCCAAAGAAACCAAGAAATTCGACGGATTTAACCCGCACTGCGGCATCATCGACGAATATCACGCACATCCCACCAGCGATATGTACGACGTCATCGTCTCGGGCATGGGCATGAGGCGGCAGCCTCTCTTGTTCATCATCACGACGGCCGGATTTGATCTCAACGCGCCTTGCTACAAGGAATATCAATACTGCTGCAAGCTTCTTGAGGGCGAGGTCGTCAACGAGGAGTATTTCGCCTACATTGCCCAGATGGACAAGGACGACGACATCAAAGATGACCGGAATTGGATTAAATGCAATCCTCTCCTAGCCAGCAGCGAATCTGGCATTGCCTTCTTGCGGAGCGAGCTGAGCATTGCGCTGGATTCCCCGGACAAGCAACGCGGCGTCTTCACCAAGAACTTCAATATGTGGCTGAATGCTCGGGAAGATGGCTATATGCAAATGGACAAATGGGCAGCGTGCGGCAAGGAGCCGATGCCGGACCTGACTGGACGCAGCTGCCGCGTTGGTCTTGACCTTTCCAAGAAGATTGACTTGACCAGTGTGAGCTTTGAATTCGACCTGGATGATGGCCGAGTGGCCGTTCTGAGCCATTCCTTCATCCCAGAAGCGAAACTGGCCGACCGGAAGCAGACAGACGATGTCAACTATGATCTTTGGGTCCGACAAGGATATCTCACTGTCACGCCGGGAAATGTGGTCGATTACCGCTTGATTCAGAAGTATGTCTACGATCAGGAGCGTGAAAATCGCTGGATCATCTCGGAGGTTTGTTACGACGACTGGTCTGCCGGCCTGATCTCACAAGAGATGAAGGACCGTGGTTATGAAATGGTCGAGGTGCCGCAGCGGATGAATCATTTGTCTGAGCCGACGAAAAACTTTCGCGAGCTCGTCTACCAAGGCCGAGTCATTCACGGGAACAACCCGGTGCTGGATTGGGCGATGGGCAATGCAGTCACGAAGGAAGATCATCACGAGAACATCCTGCTGGACAAGAAAAAGTCCAAAAACAGGATCGACCCCGTCGCGGCCCTGATCACGGCGCATTCGCTGTATGTGAACCAGGAAAGCAATGACTCTGTGTACCGGTCCCGAGGCTTAATCACAACATAGGGGGGAGGTGAACGACCTGAGAATTCCATTTTTGAGCAACTGGGTTCAGCGGCAGGCTGCCGAAGCGGTCCTGGAAGAGAGATCTTCCACGTTGGCGAATCCCGATTCATGGCTGGTGGATTGGCTGACGGATGGCGAACCGGCTTCCTCCGGCATCCTTGTCAACGAAAACACAGCGCTGCACTCGACGGCCGTTTTTGCTTGCGTCCGGATCCTGGCCGAAACGATCGCGTCTCTTCCTCTGCAGCTTTACCAGCAACGGAAACAGGGCGGAAAGGAAGTGGCATACAGCCACCCGTTGCATTCCATTCTGCATGACTCTCCCAATGAAGAAATGACGGCGTTCGTGTTCATCGAGACGCTGATGGGTCATCTCGCCACCTGGGGGAATGCCTATGCGGAAATCGAGTGGGATGGAGCTGGCCGGGTGATTGGACTCTGGCCCTTGCGGCCGGATCAAACCTGGGTCAACCGAGACGCCAATGGGGCTATTTGGTACCACACCATCATTCAGAGGACCGGAGACGCCGTCGTGCTGCCTGCATACCGGGTGCTTCATATTCCGGGGCTCGGGTTCGACGGACTGAAGGGATATTCGCCCATTTCGAAGCAGCGCGAAGCCATCGGCCTAACGCTGGCGACCGAAAAGTATGGGGCGACCTACTTTGGGAATGGAGCGCGTCCCGGCGGCGTAATTGAAAGCACGAGGAAAATCGGCGATCAGGCGGCGATTGATCGCCTCCGGAATCAATGGCACGACATGCACAGCGGTCTGCAGAAACAGCACAGGATCGCCATACTTGAGGAAGGCATGCAGTACAAGCAGATTGGCCTGCCTCCAGAGGACTCGCAGTTTTTAGAGACCCGGAAGTTCCAACTCGGCGAGATCGCAAGGATCTTCCGCGTGCCGCCGCACATGATCGGCGACCTGGAGCGCTCGACGAACAACAACATCGAGCATCAATCCATCGAATTCGTGATGCACACGATTAGGCCCTGGGTTGTCCGATGGGAACAGGCGATCAAACTCAAACTGCTGACCCGGCCGGAGCGGAAAAAATATCAAGCCTTGTTCAATGTCAACGGCCTCATGCGCGGCGACTACAAGAGCCGGCAGGAAGGTCTCAACATCATGAGGCAAAACGGCATCATCAACGCCAACACATGGCTCGAGATGGAGGATATGAATCCGATCGACGGACCAGAAGGTGAGGCGTACTTGGTCAATGGCAACATGACCCCGGTCAACGCCACGGGGAAGGGAGGTGAACAGTCTGGACAAGCAGAAAGAAATCCGATCAATCCTGATCCCGGAAAACAAGCCGGAAGTCCGTAAAATTGATGGTCAGCCAACTAAGATCATCGGTTACGCGGTTCGCTGGAATCAGCTTTCAAACCCTATCTGGGGCATGTTTCAAGAGCAATTCCGCAAAGGTGCCTTTACCAACCGGATGGCCGACGTTTACGCTGCTTGGCAGCACGACGAGCGGGAGATTCTGGGGCGCACGCCCTCGACCTTACAAGTGGAGGAAGATGAAATCGGCCTGCGTTACGAAATTGAGCCCCCTTCCTGGGCGGATAAATACTTGGAGACGATCGAGCGCGGCGACGTGCGGGGATCGTCTTTTATATTTCGCGCCGTGAAGGAAGAGTGGAACGAAACGAACCCGGATATGCCTATCAGGACCGTTGTGGAAGCTGAGTTGATCGAGGTCAGCCCCGTCACTCGCCCTGCCTACCCTTCATCCAGCGTCGGAACGCGATCGGAGGAAGAGGTTTTCAAGTCCCGCCCTGCTATCCCTATGCCGAAAAGCACTGAAACGCCTGATCTGGAAGCAGAGCAGCGCGCAAGACAACTCCATCTTTACAAACCTTAGGAGGTTGATCATTCATGGCAGCACAAGTAACCACGATCATCGAAATGCGGCAGGAACGCGCCAAGCTCTGGGAGCAGGCAAAAGGGCTTCACGACAAAGCGACCAACGAAAAGCGCGGCTTCGACGCCGCTGAGCAGGAGCAGTACGACAAGCTGATGGCCGAGTCGGATCGTCTGAAGGCGACGATCGACCGCGAAGAGCGCTTCATCCAGGAGCAAGCAGAGCTCGAGTCCAGGGCCGTCCAACCGTCGGCAGATGGCGGCTCCGAATCTCGGAGTAAAAAGGCTATCGAGACCGAAGAATACCGCAGGGCCTTCTTCGACATGATGTCCGGACGCGAAATCAACAACGAGCAGCGCTCCATGCTGCAGGAACACCGGGCGCTTTCCACGTCCACCTCGGCCCCAGGGGCCGGCTACACGGTCCCGCAGGGCTTTTATAACAGCCTGATCGAGGCCATGAAATGGTACGGCGGCATGCGTCAATCCCGAGCAACTGTGCTCCGGACGGCCAGCGGCAATCCGTTGCCGATTCCTAACGTCGATGACACGGGCAACAAAGCCGTCATCGTCGCCGAAAACACGGCTGCCGGACTCGGACCGGACCCTAGCTTCGGGCAAAAGGTCCTGGGCGCCTACAAATACAGCTCCAAGACCATCCTCATTTCCATCGAGCTGCTGCAGGACAGCGCCTTCGATCTGGAGGCCTATCTGCGCCGGGCAATCGCCGAGCGCTTCGGACGCGGTACGAATGAGCACTTCACGATCGGTACGGGTGTCGGGCAACCGCAAGGCGCCGTCACCGGCGCCTCTCAAGGCAAGGTGGGTGCTACCGGCCAAACCACGTCCATCACGGTCGACGATTTGATCGACCTCGAACACAGCGTTGACCCCGCATACCGCGGCATTTCCCAGTTCATGTTCGCGGACAGCTCGCTCAAAGCGATCAAGAAACTGAAGGACAACATGGGCCGGCTGCTGTGGGTTCCGGGAGTCGCGCTCAACCAGCCGGACTCGATCCTCAACTACTCGTACATCATCAACAGCGACATGCCTGCTATGGCCGCTAACGCCAAGTCGGTACTCTTCGGCGACTTCAGCAAATACTTCATCCGCGACGTCATGGACGTGACGATTATCCGGATGGCGGAGAAATACGCTGAATCCGGTCAAGTCGGCTTCATCGCCTTCAGCCGTCACGATGGCGCCCTCCAAGATGCCGGCGGCCCACTGAAGTATTACGCTAACTCCGCGACCTGATACCGATATAAACGCCTTGGAGGTGACGAAATGAAGACTCAAAAGGTCAAAATGCTGGTTTCCATCGGCTCCGCAGACTGGTCCCTCGCTCCGGGGGATCAGGTGGAGCTAGACTTCGAGCTCGCTGCAGCCTGGATCGAATGTGGCCACGCCAAAGCAGAAGGGAAACCGGATGATAAAAAGCTGCCAGAAGGCGTCGAATACCTCGGTTTTGGGCGGTATTTGCACCCGAATGGGATGATTCAGCTCCATTCCAAGCCGAAAGAGGCCCAAAAGCCGGAAACGGAGACAAAGGCCGGTGACGACGATGTTGACGACCCTGGACAAGGTCAAAAAGAAGTTGCAGATCCCGAATGAGGACGAATCACAGGATGACCTCCTGCAAATGATGATTGAAGCCGCAAGCCAGTCCATCGAAGCGTACTGCAGACGAACTTTTCGCCTGCAGGAGTACACGGAACGGCGGAGCGGGAGCAGTCAGGCCTACCTGGAGCTGAAAAACTACCCGATATTGGATGTTTCCAGCGTTAAGGTAGGCGGAACGCTCGTCACCGATGCGGAAATTCTGCCCGAAAAGGGCATGCTCTTGCGTCCGGGAGGCGTTTGGGCGTCTGGAATCGAGAATGTCGAGGTGACCTATCAAGCGGGATATGTACTGCCGGCTGATGCTGATCATGAAGACAGTGTCACGCTGCCGCGCCCGCTTGAGGTGGCCTGCATTATGTATGCCATGGACCTGTTCAAGGGCTCGACAGCGTTTGAATCCGAGCGTATTGCCGATTACTCGGTGAAATACCAGGTGGCGAAAGAAAGTGGCTCCTTGCCGCCTCATATTCAAGCGCTCATCTCGCCTTATGTTGGGAGGTGGGCGGTGTAATGGGCCCCGGCATGCTGCCGCAGCGCTGCACCATCTGGCGTCCGCTGCCACAGAAAGACGAATACAACACGCCTCTAAATGGGGAAGACGATTACCAGGCGGTCAACTCCTACGCCTGCCGCCTGTCGCGAAAAAGTATCCAGGCGACGCGAGGGGAGCCTGATACGGCCATTGCCGAAGTGTACATGCTGTATATGCCTGCAGCAGCAAATGTACAGGCCGGCGACTTGGTCAAAGTCAACGGTGCTGGGGAGTACCGGGCGGGTGAGCCGTATCGTCCCAACAATCACCATACAGAGGTTCAGGTGGAGCGGGAGGGTTCCGCATGAGTTTCAAAATTGAAGGTCTCGACCAACTTTCCAAGGCACTGGGGCATGCGGCTCGAGACAAAAAGCGTTACAACCAGCTGCGCTATGATGTCGGGAAGAAGCATCTGCAGAATTGTGCGGCCGAGGTACCGGTCAGCTCTGGTCGCCTCCGGGCATCCTTTAAGCGTGAGCTCTACAAGGGGCAAAAGGAATGGATTCTCTTTGTCGATCCCGGCGAGACGATCGAGGTCGGTACCAAGGTCTGGTACGCTCGCATGGTTGAAGATGGCCACAAGCTGGTAAAAGTGACGCGCAAGAAGATGAAGAACGGCCGGATCCGGAGAACCAAGAAGAATCTCGGCTTTGTCCCCGGTACTCATTTCTTCAAGCGGGCGTTGGAGAAGACGAACCGGGACATTCCAGAAATAGTCGACGACTTCATCCGGGAGATTGGGAGGGAGGCGGGCTTCGATGATTCGTAGCAGCCTGGACGCCATCCGGCGGCTCCTGAAGGACACGATTCCCGAGGTCACGACGACATACGTCAACACGGTTCCGGACGGCTTTAAGCAGCCGTCTTTTTTCGTGCAATTGGCGACCCATTCGGGCGAGTTTTTGAACCTCAATTACCGGCAGTGGCGAATGACTTGGCAGATCGTGTACTTCCCGAAGCTTGTACGAGGCGAAGAACCGGACGCATTCGATCAAATCGACGTTTCGGACCGCCTTATGACGGCATTCCAGGAATCACCTGCAATGAAAGCCCCTGACGGTGCTGTCTACACGATCGCAAGCATCGACGGCGGGCCGAGAGACGATGAAGTCTATATCACCATTGTCCTGGAGGGTCAGACCAACCGGCAGCTGCCGGAGTACGACACCATGCAAGAGGTCCACTTGGACCAAGAAGGAGGATGACCAATGGCACTCGGTTTGCCTAATGTAAATATCGTGTTCAAATCTATTGCCACCGCCGCGATTCAGCAGGGCGGCGCGGGCGTGCTGGCGATCGTGCTCAAGGACACGTCCGTCTCGACCGGCGTCGTTGAGTACAAGCTGCGCCCAGGCGATGAAATTCCGGCTGGATTGACGGTGGTCAACAAAAGCCATATCGCTCTGGCAATGATCGGCACGCCTGCAATGGTGAAGGTCGTCGTAATACCATCCACCGCGTCGGACTATTCCGCTGCGTACAACTACCTGGAAACCATTCCATGGAATGTCGGGACTGTCCCCGGAATCGCCGCCGGAGATGTGTCCTCAGCGGCTACATGGGCCAAGGGCATGTATGACGCCAAGGATCGGAAGATCATGTTCGTACTGCCGAACCACGCCGGTGACCACCCGGCTATCGTGAATTTTGCTACCGACAACATCTATGTTGGTGCCACGAGCTACACAACGACCAATTTCCTGGCCCGGATTGCCGGCCTGCTCGCCGGCCTATCGCTCACCGTGGCCCCAACCTATCAGGTGCTGCCAGATGTGACGGATGTGCCGAAGCTTACGAAAACCGAGGCCAACACAGCCATTGCCGCCGGCAAGCTGATCCTGATCAATGACGGTGAGAAGGTCAAGATTGCTCGAGGGGTAACGTCCCTTACGACGCTGGCCGATCCGTTTGGTGCCGACTGGCAAAAGATCAAATTGGTCCGGGTGTTCAATAAGACATACACGGACATCAAGCAGACGATTGAGGACAACTATATCGGCAAGGTCTCCAACTCGTACACCAATAAGCTTCTGCTGCTCAATGCGATTAATGCGTACTACGGGGAATTGGAGCTCCAGGGCATTCTGGATCCTGGGCTTAGCCGGGCAGACATCAACATAGCCGCCCAACGGGCATTCCTCAAGACGATCCATGGAGCTGACGTGGTAGCACTCCTGACGGATCAGGAAGTGAAAGAAGAAAACACTCGCGACAAGGTGTTCATCGGCGGCCCGCTGCGAGCACTCGACGCCATTGAGGACTTCGATATGCAAATTTACCTCTAGGAGGGAATGAATCATGCCAGCAGGCTTTAATGGCGAAAGGATTATCAGTGGTACGGGTGGCGAGCTCTGGATCGATGGCGACTATGTCGCTGAGGTCAAAGCATTCCAAGCCAAGCTTGAGTTCAACAAAGAGGATGTGCAGTTGGCGGGGAATATGGGCGTCGATTCGAAATTCATGGGCTATAAAGGGAATGGCAGTGTCAGGCTGCACAAGGTTAACTCGCGGATGATTAAGAAGTACAGTGCTGCCATCCAAAAAGGCATTCTGCCTAGAGCGACCATCCTGAGCTCGTTGAATGATCCAGCAGCATTCGGGGCCGAAAGGGTTACTGTCTCGGATGCCAGCTTCAACGACCTCACTCTTGCTGACTGGGAAGCTGGCGTCAAAGGAGAAACGGAAGCGCCATTCACATTCACAAAATGGGAAACCAATGATCTTATTACGGGCGGAGGAATTTAAATGTCAACACTCGATATGCTGCTGAAAATTGATAGATCCAAAGTGGTTAAACCGACCAAGAAGGTGGAATTGCCTCGTCTCTCTGCGCTTGCTGGCGCTACGGTCATATTCACACTTCAAGCGCTTACCTATGACGAGCAAGAAGAGATTGCCGAAATCTCAACCGGTGACGGGGAGGTTGATCACGGATTAATTCGCGCTCACACGGTCATTAAAGGGTTAGTTGACCCTTCTTTAAAATCTAATGATCTCCTAAAGCATTACGGGGTTGCGACACCGAAGGAACTGCTACTGAATGCAAACTTTCTGCTGC
>NZ_CBRA020000018.1:0-16431 GCF_000469945.2 Paenibacillus sp. P22
CGCCAGCGCGAGCCCGCCGGGAGCAGCCGGACCGCTGTCCGCCGCCTCCGGATGTCCGGGCTCCGCCAAATGGCGGAACAGCCGCTGCCCAAGCAGCGTCTGCAGGATGACGATGATGCCGCCGACGGCCCAGTACAGCGGCAGCGCTGCGGGAGCCGTGAAGGAGAAGAAGCCCATCATGATCGGCGATAGGTACATGATCCAGCCCATTTGGCGCTGCATGTCCGTCTGTTCGACGCCTCTCTGGGATACTTTGGCTTGCACGAAGTATACGGCGGCGGCCAGGAAAGGCAGGATGATGTCCGGCTTGCCCAGCTGGAACCACAGAAACGTGTGGCTGGCCAGATCGGGGCTCATCCGAATGGCGTAATACAGCCCCGTCAGAATCGGCAGCTGGATCAGCATCGGCAGGCAGCCGATGGCCAGCGGATTGTAGCCGTGCTTTTTGTACAGCTCCATCATTTCCTGCTGCTGCTTCTGCATCGTCTCCGGCGACTTGTCGGCATGGCGCGCCTTGAGGTCGTCGAGCTCCGGCTGCATCCTCTTCATCTTGCCCTTCATGATCTGCTGGCTCCGGTACTGCCGGAGCATGAGCGGCATGAGCACGAGACGCACGAGCAGCGTGACGGCGATCAGGGCGAGGCCATAGTTGTCGCTGAAGAAAGAAGCGAGGTGCTCCAGCACCCAGGATAGCGGATAAACGACGTAATGGTTGAAAAATCCCGGTGTATCCGAGTCGATGGTTCCTTTGGCTCCGCATCCCGCGAGCAGCAGCAGGCTGCCCGCGGCGGCGATCGCCTTGGCCGGACGGCTCCAGAATTTGCGCTTGCGCGGAGCTTCGTTCCGGCGGTTGTTCGTTACCTCATCCGCAACCGCGAATCGGCGGTCCTTGTTCGTGTCCATGAATAATATCCTCCCCATTCGTTGGCTGAGCGGCCTTGGAAGAGGGAGAGGCAATCCGCTCCGTCATCATCGGGGGAATCCTTGCGCTTGGACAGGCGGACCAGCCGCAGCCGCAGCGGGCTTGGAATCGCGGCGCTCTTCGGCGCCCCCGGAGGCGCGAAGCGCACTCCGGAGGGGCGCCAGCCGCCATCCTGGACGGCATCATGGAACCAGGCAAAATAATAATAAGCCGCGGAGCAGACGATGCCGATGGACCAGATCCACGACAGCAATTCATGAAGCTCGAACAATAAACTCACCTCCCGGTTCAAGTACCTTGAGCGTACCATAACCGGGCTCTCCCGCGCTACAGAGGCCCGATTCCTTGTCTGGGAGAAGAAGGATTATGGAATCGTTTCCAGAATAGGTATTTTGTACGAGAACCTTGCCTCTAGGATCGGAGATGAAAATACCCATGGAGCATGCACCCGGAGCGGTACTGGCACAGGGCCGTACCGCGCAAATCCGTCTTTATGGGCAGAACCGCCTGCTGAAAATCTTCAAGGAAGGCATGCCGCGCGCCTATGCCGAGTTCGAATTCAAGGCCGGACGCTTCGCGGTCAAAGCCGGCCTGCCCACTCCCAAGCCGGAGCAGCTGCTGGAATGGGAAGACCGCCCCGCCATCGTCTACGAGCGCCTGTCCGGCAGCACGATGCTGCGCCGGCTCGTTCAGAAGCCGTGGAATCTTTTCCGCGATGCGGCTCATATGGCTCGTCTACATGTAGCCGTGCACCGTACGGGCGCCGGACCGGACTCCGGGCTGCCCTGCCTCAAGGAAGCGCTGCGGGAGAAGATCGAAGCGGCGCCTATTTTGTCCCGCGAAGAGAAGGAAGGCGTTCTCGCCAGCCTGGAGAAGCTGCCCGTCGGCCGCCAGCTTCTCCACGGCGACCTTCATCCCGACAACATCATGATCGACGGCCGCAAAGGCTGGATCATCGACTGGATGACCGCCAGCTACGGCCACCCTGCCGCGGATGCCGCCCGCACCGTGCTCATGCTGCGCACGGGCTCGCTCCCGGAGGAGTCCTCTCGCGCCTTCGAGCTCATTCTGACCTCCGTCCGCAGATTGCTGCTCTCCCGCTATCTTCGCACCTACCTGCGGCTGAGCGGCTTGGAGCGCGGAGAACTCGAAGCCTGGATGCCGGTTCTCGCTGCCGCGAGGCTCGCCGAATGGCTTCCGCCCGACGAGAAGCTGTCCCTTGCGGGCATCGTCCGCGACAGCCTGCGGCCGGCCTGATGATCCGGTTTCACGGGTTCTGATTAGGTTGATTGAATATAGGAGAAACTGAATCTATCCGAGTTCACTGTAGGAGATGGAGGATCCGCCTTATGTCTACCTGGACGCTGCGGTATGCGGATGGGCAGGATGAGCAGCAGCCGGAGCTCGTGTTCCAGCGCCAATCCGAGCTGAATGACTATATCCAGTCGCTGACGGTCAGCGACGTGCTTCGAATTCGCGTCTACGACGCGGATATGCGCAATATGTGCGGAAAAACGTATGTGTATCATTATTTGCTCTGAATCGGCATCCATACGCTTCGCTTGTCCGGTCCTGCCAGATGGCAGGGCTTTTTTGCCCAAGCCGGCAGGCCCTTCGACCTGCAGCCAGGGAAAGGAAAGGGAGCGACCGCATGAATGCGAAGATGGTCCCGATGAATGAAATTTCCCAAAGGTGTCCGTTACCGACTTTCTGCTTTCTTGATGCAGGCCGTTTGAGCTTATCCCTGATTGCAATGGAGCCGGAGCGCCAAAAAAAAGGAAAGAGACTGTCCGTAGTCATGTTCATGACTTGCGGACAGCCTCTTCTTGTAAGGTCCTAAAGCTGGTGCGATTCCGCTCTGCACGGACAATCGGCCATTCATCCATTCAGCCGGTTTCTTCGCCGTACCACAGCTGGCGGAAGCTGTCGCTTGTCTTCAGCAGCTCCTCGGCCGTGCCTTCCGCCTCAACCTTGCCGCCGTTCATCACAATGATGTGGTCTGCATGGGTCAAAGCAGCCTTGCGGTGCGAAACGACGAGGCAGGCCGCGTCCCCTTTCTCGGTGAACAGCCTCTCCCACAGCCGGCGTTCCGTCTCCACGTCGAGAGCGCTCGACAAGTCGTCGAACACATACAGCTGCGCGTCGCGCACCAGCATGCGGGCCGCCGCCGTGCGCTGGGCCTGGCCGCCCGAGAGCTTGACGCCGCGAGGCCCGACCATCGTGCTGAGGCCATGCTCGAGATTGTTCATGTCCTCTTCCATCACGGCCGCATGCAAGGCGCGCTCCACGCCGCCCGGGCGATCCTCCGCTCCCAGCAGGATGTTGTGCCGCAGCTGGTCGCTGTACAGGCGCGGAATCTGGGCGGTGTACGCGCTCTGCGGCGGCACGAAGAAGTCGGCCGGATTCCCGACAAGCTCGCCGTTCCAGCGGATATCGCCGGCCTCGGCCGGCAGGAGGCCGAGCAGCGAGCGCACGAGCGTCGTCTTGCCGCTCCCGATCATGCCCGTAACGACAGTGAAGGAGCCCCGCCGGATGTTCAGATCGATGCCTTCGATGCCGCGCCCCGTCTCCGGATAGCGGTATGTAAGCCCCCTTGCCTCCAGCATTTCCAGCGGTGGCGCCTGGAAATACGGCAGCTCGTCGTCCATGTTCCGGCTTCTCCGCACGGAAGCCGGCCGGCCAGCCGTTCCCGTCTCCGGTCCGCCTGCGCCAGGCGCCGCTTGCTCAGCGTGATGGGAAGCCGGGAATGCCGCCCTGTCCGGCCGTCCCCCGACACGCTTGCCAAGGCCGATATATCGGGCCGCTGTCAGAACAGAAGCCGGCGCCCCCTGCAGCATCGCCTTGATGCGCTCGAAGCTGACCGCCATCTGTTTGTAGTAGGTCATGAAGTTGCCGACGTTCGAAGTCAGCTGGGTGACGAAGGTGAGGTAGTACACGAACAGCGACAGGTCGCCGACGGTGAAGCCTCCACTGCGCATCTTATAGCCTGCGAGCACGAGAATGAGGCCCGTCCCCAGATTGACGGAGTTGGTGAACACGGACGACAGCGTTTCGGTCAGCAGCTTGTCCTTGACCATATTCTGGCGGCGGTTCTCGCTCAAGGCTACGAACCGGTCCACGATGCGCTTCTCTGCGCCCGCCACTTGAATGGCCTGCACGTTGGAGAACATCTCGCTGATCGCGCCCGTCACCTTGGCCGTCGATTCCCGGCTGGCGGCGCGGAACTTGTGGATGCGCGCCGTCGCGATCTGGGCCGCCGTGACGACGAGGATGAGCGGCACGAACACGAATACGGTCAGTTGGGCGTCGATCGAGACGAGAATCCAGCTCGCAACGACGACAAAGCCGACGAGGCCGAGCGTGTCGACCGACCAGCTCATCGCTTCCTCCGTATGATCGACGTCGTCGCGGAAGTTGCTGATCGCCTCGCCCGGCGAAGTCGGAATCGCCCTCGCGCCCGGCTGTCTCAGCACATGGGAGAGCATATTGCGACGGATCAGCATCGCCATCCGGAAGCGGAAGTTGACGTCGGTCAGGAAGCCTCCGAAGATCAGGGCGATCCGGGCCAGCGCCGCGGCGACGAGGAGAGCCGCGATCGCCCATACGCCGTAGGGGAACTCGTACGTTCCTTCCAGATGGTCGAAATAGGCTTTGGTCAGCAGGCCGGGCACGAGAGGAGCCATATGGATAAGCGACCAGGTCAACAGGTTGAGCAGATACAAGCCGGGCCGGTAGCCGATTAGCCGCCAGAAAAAATGTCTAGTCTTCATGCCAGCACCTCCTCCATCCCTACAGCCAGCATGCGGCTGAACCGCGACTGCGGATCGGCTGCAAGCTCCTCGCGGCGTCCGCTCTCCAGCATCCGGCCGTTCTCGAGGATCAGAATCCGATCGGCCCGCTGGATCGTCGCCAGCCGGTGGGCGATGATGATGCAGGTCTTCTCCTCCAGCAGCCGGTCGACGGCCGCTTCGATGCGGGCTTCCGTCAGAGGGTCGAGACGCGAGCTGGCTTCGTCGAGAATGACGAGGCCGGGATTCGTCAGGAAGACGCGGGCGAAGGCGAGCAGCTGCGCTTCTCCGGCCGACAGGCTGCCTCCGCCGGAGGCGAGCATCGTGTCCAGGCCGTCAGGCAGCGCCTCATACCAGGCGCCGAGACCCAGATCCTTGAGCACCTCGGCGATCCTCTCCTCCCGGATGCTGTCGTCGAACAGCGTCAGGTTGTCGCGGACGCTTCCCTCCAGAATCTCGATGTTCTGCGTCACCATCGCCACCTTGCGGCGCAGCTCGTGGAGCTTGAACTGGCGGATGTCCGTCCCCGCCAGCTCGATGGCGCCCGACTGCGGATCGTAAAAGCGCAGCAGCAGGCGCGCGATCGTCGTCTTGCCGCTGCCGGTCCGTCCCAGCAGGCCGAGCGTCTGTCCCGGCTCGAGCCTCAGCTGCAGATGGTCGAGCGTGGCGCGGCCGCCTTCCTCGTAGGCGAATTCCAGATCGCGGAATTCCACCGCGAGCGGCCCATCAGGCAGCGGAGCTCCCGGCCCGTCCTGGATCAGCGGCTTCGTCGCCAGCAGATCGCGCACGCGCATGAGGCTGGCGTCCGCTTTTTGCAGATCCTCCAGCTGGGTGCGGATCTTCTCGATCGGCTTCGCCAGCTGCTCCGTATAATAGAACACCAGATAGATGGAGCCGATCGTCAGGCCGCTCTGGCCGTTCTTCCACAGGATCGCGCAGACGATGAACGCCGCCGCGTTGCCGAGCGCGAACACCAGGATCGTCGTGCTCCACATCATGCAGAATCCGAGGAAGGCCCGCATGCGGATAGGCAGCATGCGGCGCGTCATCTCATAGAAGCGGTTCATGACGTAGCCCGCCGCTCCGTTGGCCCGGGTGTCCTCGGTGCCCTCCAGATGCTCCCCGATGAAGCCGTAGAACTCGGCGTTGATCTGCCTCCAGTTCTTCCACACGGGCACGTTGAACTTGCGGATCCACTGGATGACGTAGACGGCCCCGACGACGAACGCCGTCATGACAAGTCCGATCCAGAAGCTCTCGCGGAACAGCAGCGCCAGGATGCCGAGCATCAGGACGATGTTGCCGGCCAGATGGATGATGAAGCTGGAGAAAAAATTCGCCAGCGCGTTGACGTCGCCGTCCACCCGCTCGATCAGGGAGCCCGACGTCTGCGTCTTGTGGAAGCTCATATCCAGCGACAGGCAATGCTCGGCGAGCTCCGCGCGCAGCTTGTTCGTCGTCGTCCAGCCGAGATTCTCGCTGAAGTAGGCCGCCGCTACCGATACTCCCTGCTGAAGCAAAGAAAAAGCGATGAACAGACCCGCCGCATAGTACAGCGCCGTGATGCTTCCTTGGCTTTGGGCGCTGTCGATGAAATACCGGATAATCTGCGGATTGACCAGCTGCAGCCCGATCGAGACGAGCAGCAGCGCCGCAAGGCTCCACAGCAGCCGGCGCTGCGGAAAAACGTAGCGGGCCAGCATCTCCCGGTAGACGCCCCAGCCCTTGGCGGGCTTGACGGCACCCGCCGTTTGTTCCCCTGACATACGAACACTTCCTTCCATTCCGTTACTGTACTTCAGCCCCCTCTCGATCGTCAATGGCGAATTCGGCCTAAACCAAAGTTGTCGTTGAAATAAAATTTCGAGCCTATTCGCTATTGTATGGAATTGGGAATAAGCCTACACTTATCCTATACAGCAATCCCGCCCCAGCGGCCGCTCAAGGAGTGAGGAATTTGAATTCGGAAATGCTAGGCACCTATGGCTTCATCCTGCTTGTACTGCTTCTCGTCTACTGGCGCCGTTCCGTGCGCTCCTCCCAGGCCCGTCCGATCCGCGCCGGCGGGTGGCTCATGATGCTGCCGATTCTGTTCGTGCTGCTCGGCTTCTTCGCCAGCGTGTCGTCCCTGTCTGCAACCGGCCAAGCCGTGCAATACCCTCCCCTGTGGGAGGAGCTGTGCGCCGTGCTGATCGGGATCGCGCTTGGCGCCGTGATGCTGTACCATACCGGATACGAGCTGAATGCGGACGGGCGCGTCTATACGAAGCCGAATGCGAATTTCAAGTATGTCATCCTAGCCGTCATCGTTCTCAGGCTGGCTTTGTCCCGGTACCTGCAACATTTGCAGCCGGGCCAATTCGTCTTTCTCACGATGTCGATCGCCGTCTGCTACATCGCCGTATGGAGGATCGGAAGCTTTTTCAAATACAGAACAGCGATGAGCCCTCTAAAGAACGGGTCCATCGAAAGATAGAAAGGAGGAATCCGGCCTATGGAGCGTTACCTGCTCAAAACGGCCCTGTACACGTTTCTGCTCGGCCTGGCCCTGGGACTGCTCCTCGTGCCCGACTCCGTCACGCAGATTTCCGGTCGAGTAAAGAGCGTGGCCGAGCTTCCATTGCGGGACTACATCCTGAACCTTCTCCGCTTTGCCGTCCGGATCGCGCTGGCCGGTCTCGCGCTTGGAGCCATCTGGAAGTGGTCCGGCCGCGAGCCGCAGGAAGGGCCGTCCTTCGCCCGCAGCTATGTCAAGGGATTCGCGATGACGGCTGCCGCCATCGCGGTCCTCTTCGCCTTGGCAACCGTATTTTCAATCTTATAAGAAGGGGAATGGCCATGAATCCGGAGCCGTGAAGGAGCCTTGGCAGCGGGAGCATGCCGCCCGGCTGCGAGGGATCGTCCATGAGGCGATCGACGCCCCTATGGAGCGCATCCAGTACAAGGCCCAAGCCGGCCTCTGCCTCAGGGGGAGATGCCGGCTTTTGCATGTGCAGAAATTGCGAGGAGCGGTTCCTGCCGATACCAGCGCTGGCGGACTCCCCCTCACAATGGAAGGGAAGTCCGCCAGCCTTGGCCTATAGAGCCGCCCTTTATAGTCAGCATGCGGCAAGGAAGAAGAGGGGCCGATCATAATGAAAAACAACGGTGCTTCTCATGGGCGCCCTGGCCCGGATTCGTTCGTCTCAGTTCACGCCGCCGTAGCTGCGGTAGGTGGCATAGACCTCGTCAGCGTATTGCTCGGCATGGATGACACGGCCGTAGGAATCCGTCGCTCCCGGATACCAGTTGGGTCCCCCGTTGTAGAGCGCCAACCCTTTCCAGATGTATCCTCCCCTATTGATCATATCATTTAGAATCATGGCTCCCATATACACTTGGTCCTGCTGATCGCCGTGGTTGTAGGCATGCCCGAATGTAGAGAGGAACTGGCTGGAATAGCCGTTTCTTGTGTTGGGCTCCACCTGCATCAGTCCATCCGCACCGGATGGACCGGATGTATAGGTGCCATAGTTCGTTTCTTTTTTGATCACGGCACAGAGGAGCAAAGCGAAATCGCCGTTTTTGCCAAACCGATTGTCCGCATTCACCGCATAGTTCCAAATATAGCCGGGAGCTTCGGCAGGCTTGGATACGCCCGCGCCCGTAGAGCCGGTGCTGACAAGGTTGTATGCTTCCCATGAGCCGCCTACAGCAGCTCTGTTCGCCGCCAGAACCGCGCCGTTGTTCAAATCGGTCGATACATACTGATTGTTGGCCAAGGCTCTTAGCGCGATGGTTCCGTCCGCCAAGACGACCTTCGTGAATTTCTCCCATTGCTGGATGCTGGCGCTTCTGGCAATCAGCTTGGCTCCTTGATTAAGATCGGCCGCCACATACCTGTTGTTGGCCATGGACAGGAGAGAGATGGTGCCATCCGAATTGTTGATCACCTGGAATTGTTCCCATGCGCTGGCCGAAGTCCGGTTGGCCACTAAAGGATTGCTGCCATAATTGTCGGCACTGACATAACTGTTGTTGGCTCGGGCTTGGAGGCTGTATAGAGTCGCTGCGGATGCTTTGGCTGGCGGAAATGCGATCATCAAAATACCGACCAGAAGCGCTAACGTAAAAGCCAGCTTTTTTTGGAGGAAAGAAGGAAGACTCATCAGGAACACAACCTTTCTTTGAAATATAATCGATTACATTTGCGAAGCCAAAACAGGATGATCATTCTATCGCTGGCTATTCCTCCTTTCTGAACTGGCGGCGACCCATGGGATAGCGGTTCATCATACGATTAATATGCATTTCTATTTTTTTCAGAACGACTATGGCTGCCGGCTTGCAGCGCTCGACGATGGCAAGGGAGACGGCAAGCCCGGTCCGTTCTCCCCGTCTTGCCTTAAATAACCAGTGGAATAGACGGGCAGCCGCTTCTCCGGAATGACGCGCCCGCCGTAAGCGAGCGGTCTGCGACCTGCCAGCTGGACTGACAGCCGCAGGCCTGATAGGCCTGCGGCTGTCTCTTTATCGATCAGCCTTCCGCCGCTGCCGGGCGCCCCCCCACTGACGGATGCGGCGGCCCGGCATTTCAGCAGCGCGCCGTACTCGCGCTTGAACCCTACGGAATAAAAGGCGGCGTAGAGCACAAGCAGCAGGCCGAGAATGTTCAGCACCACCATCGCCGCCGACATGCCGAAGGCATAGCTGAGCACTCCGAGCCCGGTCATCGGAACGATAAAGCCGGAGTAGGCTGCGAGGTAATAGGTCGTGATGACGCGCGGACGGTCTGCGGGGCGGGGCAGCTCGCCGGCGAAGCGAAGGCTGGCCTGGAAGGACCAGCCGCTGCCGAGCGCCTGCAGGCCGACGCCAAACCATAACAGGCCGAGGCTTCCTTCATGGCCCGAGAGCACGACTGTCCAGGCGCCGGCTGCCAGAATGAGCAGCCCGGCCCGCAGGCGCACGACGGGATTCAATGGAAGGGGAATCAGCTGCGTCAAGGCGCCGCCTCCAAGCAGCAGCAGCACCAGCAGGCCGCTGATGGAGAGATTGGAGCTGTGGAGAACGTTCGTGACGAATGTCGGAATGAGCGAGAGGACAATCCCGTTCAAGGTGAAAATGGTGAACCCCGACAAAGCGCTCATAGTCCAGAAATGTCTGCCGATGGATGCCGGGACGCCGAGCAGCGCGCCCCGGCGCTCACGGCTCTTCCCTTCCGCTCCGAGCGCGCTTGCGGCATCGGCCGCAGGAATTCTATGGAGCCCGGCTCCGCTTGCTGCATCTCTATCCAAGTCCGGCGCCTGTACCCCTGTGTTCTCCTCCTCATGCGAATGGAGCGTCTCCAGCACAGCCGCGCATGCCAGCAGAAGGGCGATGAACAGGGCATACGGGAGCCGTGAAGGCATGACAGGAGCATACTGGGCGAACAGTCCGGTAATGGCGGGCCCGATTCCGAAGCCGAGGGAAACGGTCATGCCGGACAGCAGAATCGCTTTCCCCGTCCGGGACGACGGCGTGTGGCGAAGCAGGAACGGGGTCGCCGTTCCCGTGAACAGGCCGTATGCCGCTCCTTCGGCCATTCTCGCCGCATACAGCATCCAGGCGTCGGTACTGAGCATGAACAGAAGCGACGAGGCGATCGACAGCCAGATTCCGACCCGTATGACCCGCTTGTGCCCCCAGGAAGCGGCACGGACTCCGGTCAGGAGCAGGACAGGAAGCAGGACGGCCGCGTAGCTGGCGAACAGCAGGGTCAGCTCCAGGCTGTTCAGGCCATAGTCCCGATGGTACAGCGGAAACAAGGAGGACACCGATGTGGCGACCAGCGACATGATGATGAGGATGCCGAGCATTCTTTTCATTAGAGACACTTCCTTTCGGTTGGACAGGTTATTGGAACGATCGTTCAAAAAAGAGCGCGCAAACGCCGCTCAAAATACGGCATTCACAGCCATCCGGCATACATCCTCCAGCATGCTCCGACCCGCTTCCGTGCGTGCGGTGACATGAATTCCCTGCTTGATGGCAAGCAGGAAGCGCGCCGCCTCTCGAGGCTGCAAGCCATCCTTGGTCAATCCGCGCTTCGACGCATCCTCCAGAAAACGCAGCAGCACGTCTTCGGTATAGAGATGATAACCCTCCACACGCTGCGCGATCGAGGGGAGACGGACCGACGAGCCTAGCGTCGTGTTCGTCATGAAGCACCCTCTGCCCCGGGAAAAGTTCACGAGCGAAGACTCGACGACCGCATCGAAGAACAGCCGCAGCTGCTCCTGCGGATCTTCTTCCCGGCGTTCCAGGATCCGGTAGAGCCCTTGCTCCTGCAAGGCGCGGAAACGATCCATGCAGGCGGTGAAGAGCGTCTCCTTGTCTCCGAACGTATCATAAAGGCTTCCCCTGTTGATGCCCATGGCAGAGCACAGCCCCTGCACGGATGCGGCTTCGTAGCCTTGATCCCAAAATGCTTCCAGCGCCTGGTCCAGCGCCTTCGCAGGGTCGAACTCCTTCGGTCTGGCCATCCTGCACCTCCATTTTGTTCCTATCGGCTTCAAGTTTTAGTCCAGTATATTCGTTTCAGAACGATCGGTCAATAACTGGACCTCCATGCCATTTACCGCAGTGCCGCAGATATGATATTGTAAGTCCACGAAGAAAGGGGAAGAAGCAAATGTTCCATACAGTCACTTACGACGGAACCCGCGAAGAGCAGTACGGGACGGTCATCCGCCAGCTCGAAGCGCTGATCGAGGACGAGCCGAACGCCATCGCCAACCTGGCGAACGCCTCGGCGCTGCTCGCGCAATTCCTCGCCGATATCAACTGGGCGGGATTCTACCTGCTCGACGAGCAGGGACTCGTGCTCGGCCCGTTCCAAGGGCTTCCGGCCTGCGTCCGCATCCCGGTCGGGCGCGGCGTCTGCGGCACCGCGGCGGAGCGCAAGGAAACGATGCTCGTCCCTGACGTGCACGCCTTTCCGGGCCATATCGCCTGCGATGCCGCTTCGCAGTCGGAGATCGTCGTGCCTCTGTTGACGGCAGACGGCCGCCTGATCGGCGTGCTCGACATCGACAGCCCGATCCTGAACCGCTTCGACGATATCGACCGCGTGCAGCTGGAGCGCTTCGCAGCCGTACTCTCGGCGCGGCTCGGCTAGTCGGCGTCCGGCTCCTTGTGCCGCCATTGCAAGACGAAGCGTGGCCTGGACGAGAATCATTCCATGAAGCTCCGCAACTATTCATTGGAACAGGACCGCTGCCCGCGGTCCTGTTTTTTTGCCGACATCCTTTTTTGCCGCCAAGCCGCGTAAGCGGGCAAGCTTCCGCTTCCGGCTTCCCTGCTCGTGTGGAAACTTTTTTCCAACCCCATTCGTTCATGGCTTCAAAGGAGCTGAAATCATGCTGAAAAGCCTGACCGGCCGCTTCGGAGCCTGGTCTCCGGCAGCAAGCCTCCGCACCCTGCTGGCCTTCGGCTGGAGCCAGGCGCTCAGCTGCGCCTTTCCGATTGTCATCTTCGCTTCGCTCGGAATGACCAAGCTTGTGCATGTTCCTGGATTATCCCGCTATGATCTGCTCCTCGTCATCTGTCTGGCGGCCCAGGCGGCGATGATATGGACGCGGCTGGAGACATGGGATGAGCTCAAGGTCATCACCTTGTTCCATCTCATCGGCCTGGCGCTGGAGCTGTTCAAGGTAAACATGGGTTCATGGAGCTATCCCGGCGAGGCCTGGAGCAAGCTCGGCGGCGTTCCGCTCTACAGCGGCTTCATGTACGCCAGCGTGGGCAGCTATATTTGCCAGGCCTGGAGAAGGCTCGGCCTTCAATTCCACCGCTGGCCCAATTCCTATGCCGCCGCAGGGACGGCCCTGCTGATCTATGCCAATTTCTTCACCCATCACTGGCTGCCCGACCTTCGCTGGTGGCTGACAGCTCTGCTTGCCCTCTTGTTCTGGCGCACGACCGTCTCCTATACGGCGGGAGGCAGAACGATGCGCATGCCGATGCTGCTCAGCTTCGCGTTGATCGCTCTGTTCATCTGGATCGCCGAAAATATCTCCACCTTTCTCGGCGCCTGGCGCTACCCCGACCAGGAGCTGGACTGGACGATGGTCCACTGGAGCAAGCTCAGCTCCTGGTTCCTGCTCGTCGTAATCAGCATTCTGATCGTCGCCCAGCTGAAACGAATCAAAGCCCACGGAAACGAATCGCAAGCCTGACCGCGGGAGAATCCATCTGGCAAACGAAATTATCCGCGGATGCTCTTCTGTCCGGACCTCATCTAGAGAAGCCGTCCCATGGTAGGCAGGCGGTCCAATCTCCAGGATGAAATTCGCAAAGAGAGAGCCGGGGAACTGCCCCCGGCTCTCTCTTCTCTATTCCCTCAAATAACGCTCACGCAGGATGTTCAGATGGTGCTTCTCATGCCCGGCAATGACGCAGGCCAGGAGCAGAACCGAATGCCGCAGGCCGTTGGCCACGCCTTCGCGCTGCCAATCTTCCGGCCGCAAGCCGCGAAGCAGCGTCAATGTCGCCTGCCGCACAGCGGAATAGTCGGCCGCGGCCTGAGCCCTCGTCCAGCTGGTGAAAGGCCCCTCGGCAACCAGAAGATTCTCGTCGTAGCCCGGCAGCTCCGTGGCATCGCCGCGTGCGAAACGCAGAAGCCGGTAGGCCAGTATCCGTTCGTTGTCGGCCACATGGCCGATGACTTGGCGAATGCTCCATTTGCCCGGCGCATAGCGGAATTCCAGCTGTTCCTCCGCAAGCGTATCCAGCAGGCCAAGCATGTCGGCTTGCTGTCCTTCCAGAATGGCGAGCAGGTCTCCATCGGGAACGGCCCCGACATAAGGCTTCTCGTAATCGGGCACTTCATGGTTCTGCGGTCTCTCCTGCATAGGCTGTCCACCTCTCCTTGTCTTGGAAGGAATGAATTCGACATCCAACGCTTTTTCCCTTCCAAAATTCATCCGCTGCCGCAGCGAATACGCCTTCTAAACGGCAGCAGCCCGGCCGCAATTATGCGGGCCGGGCTGCTGCGGCTGCCCCCGAGCGGCTTTATTCGTCCTTGAACCGGAACGTTCGCGCCAGATAGAGCACCGGAGTCGAAGCGATGGAGATGATGAACTTCATCACGTACGTAGTCAGGAAGATCTGAATCCAAATATCCCATGTATACCCGCTGACTCCTGCAAACGCGATCGTGCAGAAGACGAGCGAATCCACGAACTGGCTCAAGATCGTGCTTCCGTTGATGCGGATCCAGAACTGGTTGCGTCCGCCGAAGCGCCGTTTCAGCACCGAGAAGACGCGCACGTCCAGGAACTGGCTGATGAAGTAAGCGCTCAGGCTGGCCAGCGCCAGACGCGGCATCAGGCCAAAGATGGTCGACAGCGATTCGTGGGCGAAATCGGTCTCCGCCGGATCAAACTTGAGCACCATCTGCATGAGGATCGTTGTGGCGATGAGAATGAAGAAGCCGAACCATACCGCCTGGCGGGCCTCCTTGCCGCCGTAGCGCTCGTTGATCAAGTCCGTCGTCATGTAAAGCGACGCATAGATCGTGTTGCCGAGCGTCATGACGATGCCGAACATGGAGATCGTCTCCGTCACCTGGATATTCGCGACAACCGTCGCGAAGCCGATCCAGGCATAGAGGCCTTTTTTGCCGAAGAAACGATAACACGCCAGGAACAGCGCGAAGTTGACCAGGACGAAGAACACGCCCCAGGTGAAATTGAACATGAACATACTACCCCCTAGTTTTGGTGACGCGGGATGGTTACGAACCGCGTGCGGCAAATGGACGCAGCCGGAAGCTTGGAGCTCCCGGCCGCGTCTCCGCCAAAAAACCTGTATCATCATAGCACAAAGAGGCTTCCGTGTCTTGGCTTGGAATCCATTGCCGCCTTGGAGGGTCCGACGTTCGTGAACGGGCGGGCTTGTCCCTTCCGGCACAGAAGGAGGCGGAGCGGGCAGCGCCGCCGGAGGCGAAAAAGCCTGCGGCGAAGATTCCGCTCCGCCGCAGGCCGCATTCCCGGTCATGTTAGACGGACAGAACCCGGCCATGATCGGTTTTAGTTCATGGAAAAATCTTTATATGAATCCAAACTGGCTTCATCCTTCTTTCATCACCGGAATCAAGTGATCGCCAGCCCCGCGCTCGCATAACCCGCCGCCGTATTGACGAGCGTCAAACCCGTCGCCGTCGCCGAGAAGACCAGCAGCAGTCTAGTCTGTGCGGTTACCGGGATGGACAGACCCGACGTCAGGCCGTTGCTGACGGTTCCGATCGACAGAGTCCCGGTAAGAGCCGGCGCGAGCGAAACGACAGCTCCGGCTACCGGGCTGAAAGTATTATTTGGTGTCGCCGAGCTGTACAGCGTAGCCGTGATTGTAATCGTAGAGCCGATCAGACTTAGCGAAGCCGTTGTGCTGAAATATGCGGCCAAGGAAGTAATCGTACCCGCACGCGGAACCGAGAAGGCAAAATTGAGCAGCGTCCCCGCCGCGCCCGTCAAATCAATCGTGGCACCTCCGACATTGACGCTCGACACGGAGTTGCCAAAACCGACAAGCCCGCCCGTTCCGGCAAGCCCCCCAGCAATCGTCGTCAATGCGACAGGAGTGCCGGATGCGAAAGGAATGATGGCCCCCGTACCTGCAATACCGGTTGACCCCGTAGTTCCTGTTGCTCCTGTTGCTCCTGTTGTTCCTGTTGAACCTGTGACTCCTGTCGCTCCTGTTGGTCCTGTTGGTCCAGCACCACCTGTTACCCCGGTTGCCCCTGTAGTTCCAGTTGCTCCTGTTAAACCTGCAGCTCCTGTTGCTCCCGTTGCTCCGGTTGCTCCCGTTATTCCTGTTGGTCCAGTGCCGCCTGTTACCCCGGTTAATCCTGTGGTTCCTGTTGCTCCTGTCGCTCCCGTTGGGCCTGTGGCTCCTGTTGCCCCGGTTGAACCTGTTAATCCGGTTGCTCCTGTTGAACCTGTGGAGCCGGTTGCCCCCGTGATTCCCGTAATTCCAGTCGCTCCGGTCACGCCCGTTACCCCGGTTGGTCCAGTGACACCTGTTACCCCGGTTACTCCTTGGGCTCCGGTTGCTCCGGTTGCTCCTGTTGCCCCGGTTGCCCCGATTGAACCTGTGAATCCGGTTGTTCCGCTTGGTCCTGTGGCTCCCGTTACCCCCGTTGCTCCTGTGACTGCCGTTGCTCCTGTTAAACCTGTGACTCCGGTTGCTCCAGTCAACCCTGTTGCTCCCGTTAGGCCCGTGTCCCCTGTAACACCAGTAACACCTGTAATTCCTGCGGCTCCCGTTGTTCCTGTTACGCCTGTTGCTCCTGTGACTCCGGTTGCCCCCGTTACTCCTGTGCTTCCCGTAATTCCTGTTGCTCCGGTTGGGCCCGTGTCCCCTGTAACACCCATAACTCCTGCGGCTCCAGTTGCTCCTGTTACGCCGATTGTTCCTGTGACTCCGGTTGCTCCTGTAGCTCCGGTTGCTCCAGTCAACCCTGTTGCTCCGGTTGGGCCCGTGTCCCCTGTAATACCCGTGACTCCTGTCGCTCCCGCTCCCGTTGCACCCGTCGCGCCGACCGCTCCCGTGGCTCCCGTGTCCCCGGCCAGCCCTGTCGCTCCTGTCGCCCCCGCTCCAGTTGCACCTGTCGCGCCGACAGCCTCCCGTGGCTCCCGTGTCCCCGGTTGCTCCGGCCCAGCCCCGTGCGCTCCTGTCGCTCCCGCTCCCGTTGCACCCGTC
>NZ_CBRA020000019.1:0-18819 GCF_000469945.2 Paenibacillus sp. P22
GCGGCTTGGGCGGCTTCCGAACGTCCGGAGCCCGCTTCGCCGGAACCGGCCGCCCGCCAGACGGCTGCGATGGAGCTCAACTTGTTCTCGGTGTTCGAGCAGGAGTTCGGAAGGCCGCTGTCTCCGATGGAATGCGAGCGGATCAGCAGCTGGCTCGACCTTGACCAGTACAGCGACGAGCTTATCCGCTTCGCGCTCAGGGAAGCGGTATTTGCAGGCAAGCTTCACTTTACGTATATCGACCGCATCCTTTTGGAATGGTCCCGCAACCGGGTATCGACGCCGGAGGAAGCGAAGGTGCATTCCCGCAAGTTCCGCGGGACGTCGAAAAACTGACGGGACGAGGCGGGGAGGAGGGCCGGATGAAAATCCGTTTTTGCCGGCGCAACCTGAAGAACGGGGCGAAGCCTGCCTACCGCAAGCTCAAGTCGGAGGCGGGAGTCAAGCTGGTCAAGGAAGACTGCCTCGGCAGCTGCAGGCTGTGCAGGGAAGCCTGCTTCGCCGTCGTCAAGGGGAAAACCTTATCGGCGTCCGGCCCCGCCAAGCTGCGGCGCAAAATCAAGAAGCGGTTGAATAAGCGATGACCGAATGACGATGAGGCCGCTGAAAAACAAGCGATAGGCGCGGATCGTTCTGGAGAAACGTCGGAACAAGGATTCCCGAACGCAGCGGCAGCTTTTCAGCGGTCTCCATGACGACAGGGGGATTCAGGGTGAACGATCAATTGGCAACCGCTCTTAACGAGCAGATGAATTTCGAATTCTATTCCGCGCATGTCTATCTGGCCATGGCGGCCTATTGCTCCGGGGACAGCCTCGAAGGCTTCTCCAACTTCTTCCTCGTCCAGGCGGAGGAGGAGAGGTTCCACGCGATGAAGATTTACCGGTTCCTCAACGACCGCGGACGCCGCGCGACGCTGAAGGCGCTGCCGGAGCCGAAGAACGAATACGATTCCATGCTGGACGTATTCGAGCATGGCTACCGCCACGAGCAGCAGAATACGAAAAACTTCTACCAGCTCGCCGATCTCGCGCTTGATTCCAGAGAGCATGCGACGATCTACTTCCTCAAATGGTTCATCGACGAGCAGGTGGAGGAAGAAGCCCTTTTCGACAGCATCATCCAGAAGCTGAAGCGCATCGAGAGCGACAGCAACGCCTTCTATATGCTCGATGCGGAGTTTGCCGGCAGATCCTTCACGCCTCCAGCCGAGTAGAATCGCTTTAGCGGACACCTCTTTTCGCGTCAGTGGAACCGTGTCGTTCCACTGATTGCGAAGGGGGTGTTTTTTTTGTTTCTCATCCCCGTTTCCCTTTTTTATGCAGCCAAGCCCCGCGCTCTCCTTCGAAGGAGCGGGATTTCGTTCTCGACGGCTGGACCGGTGAATGGATAAACAAGCAAATCAAGCCGGGACCTTCTTGGTCCCGGCTTGATTTTCCAGTGGAAGGAAGGAGGAAACTGATGCAGAATTGTGGACGTATAGTTCTCATTTAGGAAAGGAGAGAAAGGGATGCCGATTTATTTCAAAGACAACTTTTTCAATTCGGGACCGACGGAAATCATGGACGAGGATGGAACTGTCATCGGCCATGTCGATCTCCGCAGCATGTTCGGAGCCTCGCTGGAAGTATTCGACCGAGATGGAGCGACCTTGTTCCAGGGGAAGTTCCCCCTCTTCTCCCGAAGATGGTCTGTGCTTGGACAGGGCGAGAGGGAAGCGGGGGAGCTCAGGCAGCGGCTGGCATTCCTGTCCAAAAGATTCGAGTACGACAGCTTTGGAAGGGGCGTTTTTGAAATTGCCTCTCCCGCCTTTTCCGACTTGTACGAAATCACGGACGAAGCGGGAAACATGGCGGCCGGATTCCGGAAAGTAAGCGGCTGGGTGCTTCCGTCCGCCTACCGGCTGGAAACCTATACAAGCTCTGTCGGCGAAATGGAATGGGTGTGCGTCATCCTTGGCATGAATGCAATCCAGAAGGCGGCCCGTACGTCGAACTGATTGTTCACCTGCGGGGCGGGAGCTTCAGAAGAATGGCGGCAAGCAGAATGACGATGATCCAAGGAGACATATAGGTTGTCGCCCACTCGAAAACGATCCGAACCTTCGCATCCTCCGAGAAGGAGGCTGTCGGGAAGCTGCTGGCAAGCATGGAAACGATGAACAGCGGCACCATCCAAATTCCGATCAAGCTCCACTTCTTCAATGTTCGGCACCTCCTTATTGGGTTAGCGGCGGGAATCGGAAGGCAGGGAAGCGGCCGCCGTTACGGTTCGCGAATACTCCGACGGCGGCATTCCGGTCGCTTTCTTGAAATCCCTGGAAAAGTAATGAAGGCTGGAATAGCCTAGACGGTCGGCGATTTCCGTATACGTATGGCGCCGCTCCCGGATGAGCGTCTTGGCTTCCTCGATCTTCATCTCCTTGAACGCATCCATGACGCCCATGCCGGTCTGGGACAAAAAGATTTCCTTGAGCCGGCTCCGTCCCAAGTGGACTGCCCGGCATAGATCGTCGAGCGCCAGCGGCTCGGACAGCCGCTGCCTCATGATCTCGCGCACCCGGCGCACCGTATCCTGCTCCAGCCGGGCGGCCTTCGCCGGGACGCTGCGGCGCTGTTCGGCCTGCTCGCCCAGAGCTTCCGAGCGGGCGCTGCGGATCTGTCCGATCAGCAGCAGCTCCAGCAGCAGGCGGAACGCCTGCTGACTGGCCGCCGGCGCCTGGGGGTTGCGGCTCAGCTCATGGCTGCCGGGAGTATGGTAGGGCGGAAGGAAGCTGGCGAATCCTTCCTGCAGCAGCAGGGCGAGCCAGCTTCTTTCGCGTTCGCCGGGATACGACACCCGGTTCTCGAGCTCTTGCATGAGCGGGCTCGTACAGCCGAAAGCGATGACGATGAGATTGGGGGGCCGATGACCGGCATCCACGCGCACGGTGTGGAACTCTCCCGGCTTATGGAAAATCAGCTGACCCTGCTTCAGCGTCAGCAGCCGGTCGTCTGCGCGAACCTCCACCTCTCCCTTGTCTACATAGAGAAGCTCCCAGAAGTCATGCGATTCCCCTTCGAACAGGAAGCCCGTCGGATATTCGAAATAATGAAAGGAGATCAGGCTCTCCACCTGTACGGGCGTCTCCAGAATCAAGCGGCTGAACGGCATGCGGGCATCTCCTCGCGGTCTAGGGATAGGATCGGTTTCCATTTTACCATGTTGGAGTGCAAATTTAACGGCTGATGCGACAAATCCAATCGGAAGGGAGATTGATATAATCGCAGCAAGGAAGCGGATACAGAAATCCGAAAGGAGCTGCATGACATGAAAAAAGGAATCAACGCCTGGTCGTTCCCGGCGGGTACGGGCATTGAGGAAAGCATGGACCTGGCGCTTGCCGCCGGCTTCGACGGCATCGAGCTTGCGCTGGAGGAGAACGGGCCGCTGAGCCTGGAAAGCACGGACCGGGATATCATCGGGATCCGCAAGCTGGCGGAGGATAAAGGCATCGAGCTGGCGAGCCTCGCGAGCGGCTTGTACTGGAGTTATCCGATCACAAGCTCGGACGCAGCCGTCCGCACGAAGTCGGCGGACATCGTCAAGCGGCAGCTGGAATGCGCTGAGCTGCTCGGCGTGGACACGATTCTCGTCGTGCCCGGCGCGGTCGGAGTCGACTTCATTCCCGACGCAGAGGCCGTTCCCTACGACAAGGCCTACGAGCGCGCGCTGGAGGGACTTTCGCGGCTCGCCAAGGACGCCGAGGCAGCCAAGGTGGCGATCGGCATCGAGAACGTCTGGAACAAGTTCCTGCTGTCTCCGCTGGAGCTGAGAGGGTTCATCGACGAGATCGGATCCGATTATGTCGGCTCCTATTTCGACGTCGGCAACGTCGTGCACTCCGGCTATCCGGAGCATTGGATCCCGATTCTCGGCAGCCGGATCAAGAAGGTCCACTTCAAGGATTATCGCAGGCAGGCCGGCGGCCTGCACGGCTTCGTCGACCTGCTGGCCGGCGACGTCGACTACCCGGCCGTCGTCGGCGCGCTGCGCGCCATCGGCTACGACAGCTTTGTAACGGCGGAAATGATTCCTCCTTACACCCATCACGGGAGCCAGATCATCTTCAATACTTCGGCGGCTATGGACGCCATTCTCGGAAGGAGCGGCCGCGCATGATCAGAATCGGAATCATCGGCCTTGGATTCATGGGAAGGGCCCATCTGGAAAACTACATCAGGCTGGCCAAGGAAGGCGTCGCCGTGCAGGTGGCGGCCATTTGCGACGCGGATCCCGCCAAGCTTCGCGGCGAAGGCGGCGGAGGAAATCTGGATGCGGGCACTTCACAGCTCGACCTGTCCTCTTTCTCCCTGTATACGTCGCTGCAGGAGATGCTGGACAAGGAGCAGCTGGACGCCGTCGATATTGCGCTGCCGACGCATCTGCATCGCAGCGTGACGGTCATGTGCCTGGAAGAGGGCCTGCATGTGCTGTGCGAGAAGCCGATGGCATCGAACGTGGCGGAATGCCTGGAGATGCTCCAGGCTTCCGAGAGAACCGGGAAATCGCTCATGATCGGGCAATGCCTGCGCTTCTGGCCCGCATATGTGTATCTTCGGGATCTGATCGCCGAAGGAACATACGGCAAGCCTACGTATGCGTACTTCTACCGCGGCGGCGGCACGCCGGACTGGGGTCCCTGGGTGCTGCAGAAGGATAAGGGAGGCGGCGCCCTGCTCGATATGCACGTGCATGACACGGATGTCGTCAACTGGCTGTTCGGCATGCCGGAAGCCGTCTCGACGCAAGCCGCCAACGTGATTCCGGGAAGCGGCTACGACATCGTGTCCACCCATTACCGCTATGGCGGCGGCGAGGTCGTCCATTCCCAGGTCGACTGGACTCTGAACGGCGACTTCGGCTTCGAGATGGGCTTCCGGGTCAACTTCGAGCGGGGCAATGTCCAGTTCAGCGGCGGCGCCGTGAAGGTGAACCCGAATGACGCGCCGGGCTTCGAAGCGGTTCTGGCGGACGATCAGGGCTATTACTACGAGCTGAAATACTTCGTGGAGAAGCTGCTGGCCGGAGAGCCGATCGAGGAAGCCCATCCGGTCAGTACGATGTCGACGATCGCCATCGTGGAGGCGGAGCTGGCTTCCGCCGACAAGCGGGGCGAGTGGGTGAGCCTGGCTGGAGCGGCGGTTAAATAAGAGCAGGGCGGAAGCTCCGCTAGGGAATCAAGAGGCTGCCCTTCTAGGGCGGCCTTTTGATTTTAAAACGGGTTTTGAGCTTTGCTTCGGATTGTTAGAGTGGGTGGAGAGTTCGTCATAGGGAGGACGGGGCCATCGCTTGCATCAGGAAACAACTGCCAGCAGCATCCCGTCCTCACAGCGAAAAAGTTCGCAACTTTCAGCTGCCAAAGGGCGCCGGAGCTCGCCGAGCTCCCTGTCGCTCAACGGCGCCGCGATCGCCAGCTGCCGCCGGGCAGGAGCACACGTCGCATTTCTTGCAGTGCGAGGAGGCGTTCATTATGATCCAGATGCTGCAGCACGAAGCTGCTCGCCGCGAAGTGGCAGCTTCGGTCAGGAAGAGGCAGAGCAAGCAGGTTGCTTGGCGCGTCTCGGTCTGAGGAAGTGAGCGGGCCAGCAGGGCAAGCATGGACGAGGAGACGTCGACAGCGATCAAGCGGGCTCCGCCTGCGGCCAAAAGCCTCGTCAGATTGCCGGTTCCGCAGCCGAGATCGGCGCCGGTTTCTCCTGGCAACGGGTCGAGCCAATCAGCCAGCTCTGCAAGCGTTGCTACATACCGCTCTAACGAGTACCCGGCAGGAAGCGATCGGACCGGCGCTTCCTCTCCGGCTGCAGCCGCCATTCCATCCCAACCGATCCCGTCGGTCCAGCTGCCGCGGGTTTTTCGTTGTTGCTGGAGCTCCCGGGAGGACTCTTTCAATTCATCCAGCGAAGGGAGTCCGGATCGGCTCTGCCAGGCGGCCATTCCCTGGTCCAGCGACTTCAAGGCGGCCGAGGCGTCCAGCCATTGCTCGTACAGCGATTGCCTCGCTGCTCCAGCCGCCAGCAGGAAAGCTTCCCGGTCTCCAAGACTGTCCAGCATGCCGGCAATAGAGGAGAGCGGGATTCCCCATTCACGCAGAGCCGCTATCCATCTCAAGCGATCGATGTCATCGCCGCTATAGAAGCGGTATCCGCCTTCGGTGCGGGCGCTGGCCGGCAGCAAGCCGGTCTGTTCGTAATAACGGATGGCCCGGGGAGTAAGGCCGGTCATGGCGGCTGCCTGACGGATATGCATGAGTACGTTCTCCTTTCCGGCATAACCGGAATTTCGATTTGAATGTCGGAGTTCAATTCTATCGCTGTCATTAAGTCACAGATTGATATCGCTCGATGAATTTCAATCGCAAACATTATCTCAAAGATCAATCGCAGACATCTACTACCTTAAAGATCAATAACAGACATCCAGGCAAAGATATCGCATCTATCGCTAAGATTACCAGAGACATCAGATACAACACTTCATCGAAGATATTTATCGCAAACACCTAGAGCCGAAATACCCGGATTTTCAATCCTTCCGTCCATGCGGCTGGCTCCATCTTACACCTTGACGCGGCGAGAAGGTCAAGCGTTCCTTAAGCACAAAAATCCAAATGGTCGGCACCGGAGTTCTAGAGGGGATATCTCCGGGCAGGTACAATGAAAGCAGAACGATAACCTTCCTAAAAGGCGGTATGTGGCATGACTAAAATCAATAATCCTATCGGCGTCATCGTGGACAGCTTCCAGCTCGGCGTTCGTCAAGGGCTGCTGAAGGCCAAGGAAGTCGGAGCGGACGGCGTGCAGATCTATGCGGTCAAGGGCGAAATGGATCCCGACGTCATGGATGCCGCCCGCCGCAGGGAGCTCAAGGAATACGTCGCTTCCCTCGGCTTGCAGATTTCCGCCCTTGTGGGCGACTTGGCCGGACACGGCTTCCAGGACGCCAGGGAGAACCGCTGGAAGATCGAGAAGTCCAAGCGGATTCTCGACCTGGCGATGGATCTCGGCTGCCCGATCGTCACGACCCACATCGGCATCGTGCCGGATGACGAGAACGGCGAGATCTATCACACGATGCAAAGCGCCTGCGAGGAGCTGAGCAGCTATGCCAGCAGCATCAACGCTTACTTCGCGATCGAGACCGGTCCGGAGCGCTCCGCCCATCTGAGGAAGTTCCTCGATACGCTCAGCACGAACGGCTTGTCCGTCAACTTCGATCCGGCCAATATGGTGATGGTGACCGGAGACGATCCGGTCCAAGGCGTCTATACGCTGAAGGATTACATCGTCCATACGCATGCCAAGGACGGCATCCGGCTGCGGGAAGTCGACCCGCGCAAAGTATACGGCATGCTCGGCTACGAGGCGATGAGCCATGAGGCGCTGGCGGCATCGGCCGAGTCCGGAGAGGACTTCCGTGAAGTTCCGCTTGGCCAAGGCGGCGTCGACTGGCCGAATTACCTCCAGGCGCTTCAGGACATCGGATATTCCGGTTACCTGACGATCGAGAGGGAAGTCGGCACACAGCCGGAACAGGATATCGCCGAAGCGGTCCGGTTCCTGAAAAGCTTCAAGTAAGCCTGATTCGGGAGGCGTCATGCGGCCGAATAACCGATGCCGTTTGCTGTCTGCTCGAAGGTTCGATGGGAACAAGCCGAAACAGCTGAGGGAGCAGAGCAAGAAGCAATCAGAGCAATCAGAGTAACCTCAGCAGGTGCAGCATGCAAAGAGAAAGTGCAGCATGCAAAGAGAAAGTGCAGCATGAACAGAAAGCAAAGCCACAAAAGAAAGCGAAGAATCCATTCCGGCAACGGAGAGGATCCTTCGCTTCTTTTTTCGTCCATCAGACAGACTCTGACTCCCGAATGTTGCGGTCAGCCGGTGCAACTGCCCGGCGTCTGCTGCGGGAGGCTGCATATTCCTTCAGGTCGGGCCAACGCGGAATGACGATGCCGGCCAGCACCAGCAGGCTTCCGGCCAGCGTAAGCAGAGAAAGCCGCTCACCCTGCAGAAGCGCGCCGAGACCGAGCGCGATGACGGGCGAAATGTACAGCCACGTGGAGGGGAAGAAGGCGTTGGTCGCCTTGATCAGCCAGGCATAGAGGCTGTGCCCGAGCATGGAGCCGGCCACGGTCAGGTAGATCAGCGACCCGGCAGCCGGCAAGAAGTCGATTGGCTGTGACCAAGATCTCTCGGCGAAAGCGGAGAGAATCAGCAGCCCGATGCCCCCATAAATCATCTGAGCGGCGTTCAAGGCAACCGGCGGCAGCTCCGGATTGCGAAGCAGCGTCCGCCGGGTCAAGAGGCTGCCTGCCGCATAACCGAACTCTCCGAGCAGGACGAGCAGGCAGCTGACAAGCCAAATCACATTCGCCTGAGCATGAAGCTCCGGCAGCATGAGCGTGATGACGCCCAGCAGGCCGATGATGCAGCCTGCCCTCTCCAGGATGCTGGAGCGCTGCCGGAGAGCCACCGATTGCATCAGCAGGATGGCCATCGGGCCTGTAGCCGAAAGGATGGCGGCCATGCCGGAATCGATATGCTGCTCGGCCCAGTATAAGACGGCAAATGTAGCGAATGTGCTGCCGGCACCGATGAAGGCGAATTCCTTGCGGAACAGCATCGAGAAACGGACCTTGCGGCGGGCGAGCATCCAGCCGAACAGCAGCAGCCCGGCGGCGGTGAAGCGGATTCCTGCCGACAGGAACGGGGGCAGGCCGGCAGCCACGCCGACTTTGATGACGAGAAACGTCGTGCCGAAAATCGCGCACATGAGCAAGTAATTGAATGCAACCATCAGCGGGCCTCCTCTTTTTATTTACTATAGTGGTTGACGAATAGAACAGATTGGATAGGATTAGAACAGATAGGCTCGAATCGGGAGGAATGGGAAGTGGAGAACAACATCGCTGCCCCGGATCGGGGCAACAACGCCGTCACCAAGCTGGCGCTGATTCAAGACGAGGTGAGAAGCGGCATGGATCGGGGAGAGTGGAAGGCCGGGGAGAAGCTTCCATCAGTGAGGTCGATGGCGGAGCGGCTCGGGGTGCACCGGCTGACCGTGCTGAAAGCCTATCGGCTGCTTGAAGAGGAAGGCCTGCTTTACTCCCGGTACAAAAACGGCTATTACGTGCGTGCGCAGGTGGAAGCCAAGCCTGACACTCCGGATGGAGATGCAGCCTCGGGATGGGCTTACGCCGCCGCGCCGGGTTATGTCAACCGCAGCCGCCTTTCGGATATCCACAGCATGAAGGTCAGCCATCCGATGTCGGAGGCATTGATCGACCCTGCTCTGCTTCCGAACCGCTTTTTATCGAATCATGTGAAGCAGGTGCTGGATCTTCATCCGATGGTTCTGAGCACGTATTCCACCGTTCTCGGGGACCCGGAGCTGAGGGAGGCTTTATCCGCTTTTTTTGCCGAAGCCCATGGAATCGATGTCGATGCCGGAGAGCTGCTCATCACGTCGGGGTCGCAGCAAGCGATCGATCTCGTGTCGCGCTCGCTGGTCAAGCCCGGCGACAGAGTCTTGATCGAACGGCCAACATATAGTCCGGCAATCGACGTCTTCCAGCAGCAGAACATCATTCTGCTGCCTGTCGAGCTGACGGCGGAAGGATATGATCTGGACGCTGTCGAAGCGCTGATGGAGAAGGAGAAGCCGCGCCTGTTCTATATGAACCCGACCTTCCACAATCCGACGGGCTATACGGTGCCGGCGAAGCAGCGCAAGCTGCTGGTGGAGCTGGCGGAGCGCCATGACTGCATCCTGGTGGAGGATGATGTCTATCATGATATCTACTTCGACCAGCCCCCGCCTCCGCCTTTGTTCTATTACGATACGGAGGGATATGTCGTCTATATCCGCAGCTTCAGCAAATATATCGCTCCCGGCCTGAGGATTTCCGTGCTTGCCGCGCGTCCTTCGGTCATGGAGGGAATCCGGCCGCTGAAGGCGTTGTCCGACAGCGGATCTCCGCTGCTGAACCAAAAAATATTCCAGCATTACTTTTTCTCGAGCCGCATGCAGGAGCATGTCCAGAAGCTGAGAACCGCAGTCCGCATGCGCAAGGATGTCATGGAAAAAGCGCTTGCCCGGACAGGGTGGAGCTGGGACAGCCCTGACGGAGGGCTTAACCTGTGGATTTCGCTGCCGGACGGAATCCCGGCCGATCTGCTGCTCGAGCGATGCCTGGCGCGATCGGTCTCCTTTGTGCCCGGCAGCATCTGCGATCCGCTGGGGAAGATGAATGCCAGAATCCGGCTCAGCTATTCCTTTTTGAGCGAAAAGCGGATCGCAGAGGCCGTCGAGCAGCTGATCGAGGCGGCTGAAGAGCTGCGGAGCTGATTTTTTTTTGCGGATGTTGTTCAAATTCGCGGCAGGAATGGCATCTCTCTGATTAGGCCGAAGAGAAGCGAGGAGATCAGCATGGGGCACATTGCCGAAGAAGAGCGGATGGGAGTTGCAATGACAGTACGGGCTGCAGAGCCGAGACGTGCCGCGAGAGAGGAACTGGAGCTCGCGGAGCGGGCTGGCGCGGGAGATGCCGAAGCTTTCGGCGAGCTGTTCGAGCGGCACCGGCACAAGGCGCGGGGGTTGGCGGAGCGGCTCACCGGTTACGACGGTCGTATTGGGACCTTTGGCGCCGGTCGCCATCGATACTTGGCCGGAAGCCATGTTCGCGATCATCATCGGAATGAAGAACGGGCTGACCCGCTTAGGCCCTTTCTCCAGCAGCACGCTGTGCTGGTCCTCCCAGGTGCCGAGGCCCCCGATGCCGGAGCCGACCATGACGCCCGTGCGCTCGGCATCGCTGTTCTCGCCGATGCGCAAGCCGGCATCCTCGACAGCCTTGAGGCTCGCCACGACAGCCAGCTGGACGAAGCGGTCCATGCGGCGCGCTTCTTTCCGGTCGAGACCGTAGCTCTCCGGGTCGAAGCCTTTGATTTCGGCCGCGATCTTGGTCGGATATTCGGAGATATCGAATGATTCGATCTCCGATACGCCGGATTTGCCTTCCATCAGGCTGCCCCAGAACTGCTCTTTGTTGTCGCCAAGGGCGGTCAATACGCCCAAGCCTGTTACTACCACTCGTTTATTCATTCAATTCACCTCGGAGAACGGCAATGTGGACGGCACGTCTTGCGCCGTCTTGCAAACATATCTATCCATCAGCATACGGGCCGTACGCCGCTTGGTAGCGGGCCTGTCCATCGCAGCTGCAGCATGCAGGTTAGTGAGTTCGGATATGGCGCCTCGGTCCCGATCCGGGACGAGCGCATGTGCGGATGACGTTTGGAGAATCAGGGAGAGAATGGCCGCCGATCAAACGGGTTGAAGGGGCCGCGGGATAATCTTGCGGTGATGAAGAGAGAAGTCCCGTCGTGAAACGGGACTCTCGTGGACAATTACGTATGAGATTGTATGTAATTGACTACTTCTCCCACCGTCGTGATTTTCTCCGCATCTTCATCAGAGATTTCCAGGTCGAATTCATCTTCAAGCTCCATGACGAGTTCAACGACGTCTAACGAGTCAGCGCCGAGGTCATCCTTGAAAGAAGCTTCGAGGGTAACTTCCGCCTCGTCTACGCCAAGACGATCCACTACGATGCGTTTGACGCGATCCACTACTTCGGACATCCGGTTCACCTCCTCCATGGTATTATACGAGAATCCAATTTAAAATGCCAGACCGCAAACGTTTCCTTGCCGCCGGCGGCCGCTTTCCGCCCGGAAGGCCAGGACAGCCCCGGTCCATCGGCTTGTCCCGTCCCGCCAGGCGCGTGGAATGCCCGCCGATCGCCGGCAGCGACTTATCATTTCCCGAGTGCCGTCATTACATGTACATGCCGCCGTCGACATGCACCGTCTGGCCGGTCATATAGGAAGCCTCGGACGACGCCAGGAAACGGACGGCGGCCGCGATGTCCTCCGGCTTGCCGAGACGGGCGAGCGGAATGCCGCCCATCATGGATCCTTTGACATCCTCGGGAAGCTTGTCCGTCATTTCCGTCTCGATGAAGCCCGGAGCGATGCAGTTCACCGTAATTCCGCGCGAGCTCAGCTCGCGGGCGGCGGACTTGGTGAGGCCGATGACGCCGGCCTTGGCGGCGACGTAGTTGGCCTGGCCCGGATTTCCCATCGCACCGACAACGGAAGAGATGTTGATGATCCGGCCGGAACGCTGCTTCATCATCGGACGGGTAACGGCCTTGATGCCGTTGAAGACGCCCTTCAGATTCGTTTCGATGACCTGGTCGAACTCTTCTTCCTTCATCCGCATGATCAGGTTGTCGCGCGTGATGCCGGCGTTGTTGACGAGGATGTCGAGCTTTCCGAAGGCGTCCAGGACGGACTTGACCATTTCGTCGAACTCGGCGGCCTTGCCTACGTTGGCTTTGAGGATCACCGCTTTGCGGCCGAGGGCTTCGATAGCGGCTGCCGTATCCGCCGCCGCCGCCTCGCTGCCGGAATAATTGACCGCGACGTCGGCGCCGGCTTCTGCCAGGGCGATCGCAATCGCGCGGCCGATGCCGCGGGAAGCGCCTGTCACGAGGGCCGTGCGGCCCGACAAGTCTGCAAACATGGCGTGTTCCTCCTATCTGAATGACTGCTGATGCTGCCGGCGCAGGCATGAGCCTGGCGCAAGCTGTATTCTAGGCAAGCTCCTGGATCGCGGCCGCAAGCGAATCGGCGCTGTTCACGCCGATGACGCGAGCTCCGCGGTCCGTCTTCTTGATGAGCCCGGCCAGAACGGTTCCCGATCCGATCTCGACGAATGTGTCCACTCCCTCGGCGATCAGCATCCGGACCGTATCTTCCCACAGTACGGGAGAATAGACCTGCTCCACGAGCAGCCTGCGGATGTCGCCGGCCGCCTGTACGGCTGCCGCGTTCACATTGGCGACGACAGGGTACTGAGCGTCCTTGATCTCGACCTGCTCCAAAACCTCGGCCAGCCTCGCAGCTGCAGGCTTCATCAGGGAAGAATGGAAGGGGCCGCTCACTTCGAGCGGAACCGCCCGCTTGGCTCCGGCCTCCTTGACCCTCTCTACAGCTGCCGCAACGCCCTCTGCGCTGCCCGACACGACGATTTGTCCCGGGCAGTTGACGTTGGCCAGCTCCACCGGTCTGCCTTCGGCCGAGATTGAAGCGCACAGATCCGCGAGCGGTCCGCGCTCGGCGCCGAGAACGGCCGCCATGGCGCCCTGTCCGCCAGGAACGGCCTGCTCCATGAACTCGCCTCTCGCGCGGACGGTGCGGACCGCATCGGCGAAGCCGAGCGAGCCTGCGGCCACCAGCGCGCTGTATTCGCCCAGGCTGTGGCCCGCGGCGTAAGCCGGCAAAATGCCGGCTTCCTTGAATGCTTCCAGGAAGGCAACGCTCGTCGTCAGCAGCGCGGGCTGCGTGTTGGCCGTCTGCTTGAGAGCCTCGTCAGGACCGTTGAAGACAATATCGGACAGCGGGAAGCCCAGTGCCGCGTCGGCTTCGTCGAAGACGGCTTTGGCGCGGGCGTTGGATTCGTACAGATCCCGTCCCATGCCGACGGCCTGTGCTCCCTGCCCCGGAAATACGAATGCGATTTTGCTCAAAGATGCTCCTCCGATCAAATGGTTTCCTTCACGGAAATTCGCCTGAAGGGCCTGCTTACCAGACCAGGACCGCCGCTCCCCAGGTAAGGCCGCCGCCGAAGCCCACCATAAGCAGCGTGTCTCCCTCGGATACCCGGCCTTGCTCGACGGCGTCGCAAAGGGCAAGCGGAATCGATGCGGCGGACACATTGCCGTAGCGGTCGAGGTTGATGACGGCCTTCTCCTCCGGCAGGTCGAGCCGGTTCAGCGCCGCCTGGATGATGCGGATGTTGGCCTGGTGCGGAATGAGCAGGTCGATGTCCTGCTTGGTCAGGCCGGCTTTGCGCAGAGCGTCGTCGGCCGCGGCGCCCATGACCCGGACAGCGAACTTGAAGACGTCGTTTCCGGCCATCTTGAGGAAATGATGCTTCTGCTCCACCGACTCCGCCGTAGACGGAATGCGCGAGCCGCCTCCGGGAATCTTGAGCAGATGGCCGCCGGAGCCGTCCGAGCCGAGATCGAAGGACTTGAAGCCGCGGCCGGCCGGCACTTCGCCGAGCACGACAGCGCCCGCTCCGTCGCCGAACAGGATGCATGTATTGCGGTCCGTGTAATCCGTAATCCGCGAGAGGCATTCGGCCCCGACGACGAGCACGTTCTTGTACATGCCGGTCGCAACCATGTTGGCTGCCGTCGCCAGGCCGTAGATGAAGCCCGAGCATGCGGCGGACAGGTCGAACGCGGCTGCGCGCTTGGCGCCGAGCCGATCCTGGAGCAGGCTGGCCGTGGACGGGAAGAACATGTCCGGGGTAATGGTCGCAACCACGATCAAGTCCAGGTCCTCCGCCGTAATGCCCGCGCTGTCAAGCGCCTTGACGGAAGCCTCGTAGGCGAGATCGGAGGTCGCCTGCTCCGGCGCCGCGATGCGGCGTTCCCGCATGCCGGTGCGGGTGACGATCCACTCGTCGTTCGTCTCCACCATCTGCTCGAGCTCTTTATTGGTCAACACTCGTTCCGGAACGTATTTGCCCGTACCGATAATACCGACTGGGATTAGATTCATGATAAGTCCTCTTTTCCGCTGATTTCCGCGGCTACCGTCTCGATAAGGCCGGCTTGCAGCGCAGTCCGGGCTTGCCGGACCGCGTTCTTGACGGCGGCCGCATTGGAGGAGCCGTGGCATTTGACGACTAGGCCGTTCAAGCCGAGAAGCGGTGCTCCTCCGTGATGGGAGTAGTCCATCTTGTCGCGAAGGCCCTTGAGCCCCGGCATCATGATGGCTGCGGCAAGCTTCGTCATCAGGGACTTCGTGAAAGCTCCCTTGATCTCCTTCATGACGGCGCCTGCCGTGCCCTCCATCGTCTTGAGCAATATATTGCCGGCGAATCCGTCGCAGACCATGACGTCGCAGTTGCGCTGCATGACGTCCCTGGATTCCACGTTGCCGATGAAATGAACGGGCGCCGCCTCGATCAAGCCGTAGGCCGCCTTCGTCAACTCGTTGCCCTTGGAAGCTTCGGTGCCGACGTTGAGCAGCCCGACACGCGGCCGCTCGATGCCTTCGACCTTGGAGCGGTAAATGCTCCCCATCACGGCATACTGCATCAGATGCTCGGGCTTGGCATCCATATTGGCGCCGAGATCCAGAGCGAGCACGCCTACATTGTCCATCGTCGGCAGCACGGTCGTCAGCGCAGGCCGCTCGATTCCGGGCATGCGGCCGACGACAAGCAGGCCTGTTGTCATCAGAGCGCCCGTATTGCCGGCCGACAGCATGGCATCGACGGATTTTTCCTTCAGCATCCGTCCGGCCACCACCATCGAGGCGTCCTTTTTGCGGCGGACCGCTTTTACCGGCTCTTCGTCGCTGTCTATTTTCTCGGATGCATGCTGGACCGTCAGGTTGGCCGCCGACTGCCCGTCAAGGGCAGCCTCGATCGCAGCCTCATCCCCCACAAGCAGGATTTCCGTATCCGGCCACTGACGGGCCGCTTCCAGCGCGCCCAGCACGATCTGGGCAGGCGCATGGTCGCCTCCCATCGCATCGATGGCAATTCTCACGCTATTCTCCTCCTTCTGGCGCGGCCGCCTCTCCCCCCGAACGATGGATGACGAAATGGCCTTCGAACACCATCTCGTCTCCGACATAGGAGAATACCTCCACCTTCGCCTTGCTCCGCTGCCCTGTATTGGAGCGGACGTAAGCTTTGGCGATGCATTTCTCCCCCAGCCGGACGGACCGGAGAAAACGGATGTCGGCGGTAGCCGTCAAAGCGATCTCGTCGTTGATCACGGCGACGGCCAGAGAGTTGGCCTGGGCGAAAATATGATGGCCCCTCGCAATGCCGGTCCGCGAGAACGAATGCTCCTCGCCGATTTCGAACAGGGAAATTCCGCTTTTGTCGAGCTGCAGATCGACGATCTCGCCGATGACCTCGTCCAGCGGAAGCGAACGAACGGCATCGTAGGAGCGCTCGGCCATCAGCTTCATCCGCTCGCGCAGCTCCGGAATGCCGAGCTCCATCCGGTCCAGCCGGATCGTCTGTATGCTTACTCTAAGCAGCCTGGTCAGCTCCCGATCCGTGACGAACGGATTGTCGTCCAACAGGCCCAGCAGCTGCTGGTGCCGCTGCTTCTTCGGCAGGCGCTCGATACCGCCACCACCTTCGACCGTCTCATTTTTAACACCTGGTACCAATTCAGTATATAGAAAATCGCCGATGGTCGCAATGGACTCCCCGCACCCTGCCGCCTGACGGTCTTCAAGCCGGGCGTCGCCTATTCCGGGCAATAAAAAACGCTCCGCCACGGAGGCGGAGCGCTTCGAAAATGTTCCCGTGACGGGAACGGCAAGAGACTACTGGGAAATAACCTCTTTGGTTTTGTAGTATCCGCATACTTTGCAAACATGGTGAGCCAGCTTGAGCTCTCCGCACTGCTCGCATTTCACCATGCCCGGCACTGCAAGCTTGAAGTGCGTGCGGCGTTTGTCGCGGCGGGTTTTGGACGTTCTACGTTGTGGTACTGCCATTGTCTAACACCTCCTTAAAAGAATGGGCGGCTTCCGCCGACAATCATGCCAAGTCCTACTCCAGAAGCTTCTTAAGCGCCTCGAACCTCGGATCGATCACATCCTGGGAACAGCCGCATGATTGCTCGTTGAGATTGATCCCGCAATCCGGACAAAGCCCCTTGCAGTCGTCGCTGCATAGTGGAGACATCGGAAGATAGAGAAGCATGGTTCCCTCGACATAAGGCCTCAGGTCGACCTTGTCCTCTTCCACGATGATGAGATCTTCGTCCTCGTTGATGTCCTTCGCCGCGGATACATGGGCAAACCGTTCTTCGATCGGAATGACGATATGCTCCTCGGCCGGCTCCAGGCATCGGGAACAAGCCATTTTCAGATCGGCGCTAAGCTCTCCGCTTACCTGCGCGGTCCCGTCGAAAGGACGGACGGCAAGGCTGGCGCGAAGCGGACTAGCGGACAGGACGTCCTTGCGGTCGCCCAAAAGCTCCTGCATGTCCAGCTCTTCGTTGAAGCTGTGCTCGACCCCTTTGGAAACAACTTCCATAACACGAAATTCCATAAGATCACTCCAAACAAACAAAATTTATTATATCGAGCGCGGGAACCATTTGTCAACCAAAAGCCCTCCGATTACCGCTCGGGACATTTCATGCTATAGTAAAGCGGAAATCTGCCGATTTGTCGAGGTGTAATATGCGCACAGCTGGTCTTATCGTCGAGTATAACCCTTTTCACAACGGCCATGCCTATCATTTGCAAAAATCCGTAGAAGCGGCGGGCGCCGATGCCGTCGTCGCCGTCATGAGCGGCCATTTCCTGCAGCGCGGCGAACCCGCGCTCATGGACAAGTGGGCGCGGGCGCGCACCGCTCTGCTGGGAGGCTGCGACCTCGTGCTGGAGCTGCCGCTCGCCTATTCCGTGCAGCCTGCCGAATGGTTCGCGCACGGGGCCGTCGCGGTGCTGGAGTCGACCGGCGTCGTCGACGCGTTCTGCTTCGGAAGCGAGAGCGGCAGGCTTGAGCCGCTGAGCCGCGCAGCCGGCCTGCTGGCGGACGAGCCGGACGAATTCCGCGCCCTGCTGCGGCATCGTCTCGGAGAAGGCGCGTCTTATCCTTCCGCGTATTCCTCCGCCCTGATGGAGTATATGGCCCGGTCCGGTGACGCCGCCGATCTGGGACTGTCTCCGGAGGAGCTTGCGCTTCCGAACCAGACGCTCGGCCTTCATTACCTGATCGCCCTGCGGCGGCTGAAGGGACGGATGGAGCCGCTTACGATCCGCCGCGAAGGAGCCGGCTACCACGATCCGGTAGCGGAATCCGGCTCCATCGCAAGCGCGACCGCCCTGCGCAGGAAGCTGTCGGAAGGGAGCAGCCTTTCCTCGCTTGCGCCGTTCGTGCCTCCCGGTACGATCGAGGTGCTGGAGCAACAATGGCAGGAAGGAAACGCTCCGCGCTCCTGGGACGATTATTTTCCCCAGCTGCTGCACCGGATCCTGACGGGTGCGCCCGCTTCGCTCGCCGGCATCCTCGGCATGGGCGAAGGACTGGAGCATCGCCTGCTGTCAAGCCTCCGGGAGCTGCCTGCCGCCGGCATGGAGGCGCTGCTGCAGGCGATGAAAACGAAGCGCTACACGAGAACCCGGCTCCAGCGCGCCCTCCTCGGCGTGCTGCTGGACCTGCGCAAGGATGAGCTGTCTCCCGAGCGGCTGAACGGAGGGCCGGGCTACATCCGCGTGCTCGGCTTCACCCCCAAGGGCCGGGAGCTGCTGGCCCGGATGAGGCGCTCCGCTTCGGCTCCCGTTCTGCTCAGCGCGGCGAGAGCTCCGCAAGGGCTCTCCATGCTGGAGCTGGACGTGCGGGCGACAGCGGTGTACGCTTCCGCCGGCCGCGGCGGAATGGCCCCGCCCGGGCCGAAAGAGCTGTTCCGCGACTATTACGAGCCTCCCGTCCGTCTGGAGTGAGCTGCCTTCGTTCCGCTCATTCAGCACGGAGCGGAACGAAAGGGTCGCCGAACCATCCTTCTTGGAAAACTGCCGGTCACGGGAAAAAGGACTGCTCCCGCAGCGCCGCCTGCGCGGCGACAGCTTCCGCCGCAGCCTCACMGCGYCRTTCGATTTCATGTTGTCCTCGCTGCTATTGGAGATGTCATTGATCTCGGAAATAAGCTCATCCATTTTT
>NZ_CBRA020000020.1:0-68824 GCF_000469945.2 Paenibacillus sp. P22
GAATGACCTGAAACTCCTGTATGCGCAAATCCTTCGGMATGGCCGGACGATCGTATCTCAACTCCACGGAACGGACGCTGTACCAATACGGCACCGACGTGGTCATGCAGACGGTATGGCCGGGATCGCCCGAGCTTCCTCCGACGCAGGGAGGCGGCAGCGGCAACGGCTCCGGCGGCAATGGCTCCGGGGGCGGAGCAGGCGGCGGAGGCCAAGGCGGCGGAGGCAATCCGGTGCCGGCTACGATCCGATACAGCGAGCCGCCCTTCGAGCTGTTCCGCACTCTGGAAGGGGTCGAGGCGGCGGCGCGGGTGCTCCAGACGAAAGGGAGCATCGTTGTGTCGGGACGCTCCATCGGCCAAGGCACGCTGATGGGGATCGACAATGTGGATTTTGCCAAAGTAGGCTGGTTCCGCAACGACCTGTATCCGGTCCATCCGTTCAACTACCTCAATAATCTGGGAATCTACGCGGAAGGCATGGGAGCGATCATTCCGACTTCGATGGCGGAGAAGTACCAGCTGAAGCTGGGAGATACCGTCTCGGTCGGACTGTCGGACGGCATGATCGATTTCTCCGTCGTCGGCATCCTTCCTTATTGGCCGTCCCAGTATCCGGATCAGTCGCCGTTCATCATCGCCAACCTGGATTACATCTACGATCAGGTGCCGATCATTCCTTATGATGTCTGGCTCAAGATGAAGCCCGGAGCGAAGGTCGCCCCGCTCATGAGCAAGCTGGCGGCGCAAGGCGTCGAGCTCGCATCCGTGAAGGACGTGCGCACCGAGCTCGTGACGCAGAGCAAGCTGCCGACTCGCGGCGGGGTGTTCGGCATCCTCAGCCTCGGCTTCCTCGTCTCCGTCATCGTGACGCTGACCGGCTATATTCTGTACTGGTTCTTCAACCTGTCGGGACGCGTCGTCCAGTTCGGCGTGCTGAGGGCGATGGGACTCTCGCGAGGACAGCTGACGGGCATGCTGCTTCTGGAGCAGCTGTTCACGGCCGGCCTCAGCATCGGCCTGGGCGTGCTCATCGGCAAGATCGCCAGCATCCTGTTCCTGCCCTTCCTGGAGACGACGGACGGCTCCAGCGGCAACGTGCCGCCGTTCCGCGTCGTGTTCAACAGCCAGGATACGGCGCAGCTGTACGGAGTCGTCGGCTTCATGATGCTGACGGGAGCTCTGCTGCTGCTGCTTCATATCCGCAGGCTGCGGGTCCATCAGGCGGTCAAGATGGGAGAGGAGCGGTGATGGCATCATGATCGAATGCGAAGGCTTGGTCAAAATCTACAAAACGGACGATCTGGAGGTCGTCGCCCTGCAGGGCTTGAACTTGAGCGTTCAGGACGGCGAGCTGATGGCGATCATCGGCAACAGCGGCAGCGGCAAGTCGACCCTGCTCAACATTCTGGGCGGACTCGACCGCCCTTCGGCGGGCAGCGTCAAGGTCGGGCCTTGGGATTTGCTCCAGGTGACGGACGACCAGCTCGTCAAATACAAGCGGGATACGGTCGGCTTCATCTGGCAGAACAATGCCCGCAACCTGCTGCCGTATTTGTCCGCTCTGGAAAATGTCGAGATGCCGATGATGCTCTCCGGCAAGGTCGACCGGCCCTATGCCAAGCAGCTGCTGGATTGGGTCGGGCTGAAGGAGCGGATGCACAACAAGCTGCATCAGCTCTCGGGAGGCGAGCAGCAGCGGGTGGCGATCGCCATCTCGCTGTCCAACCGGCCGCAGATGCTGCTCGCCGACGAGCCGACGGGCTCCGTCGACAGCCGCACCTCCGACCTCATCATGGACATTTTCCGGCGGCTCAACCGCGAGCTGGGCCTGACCATCGTCATCGTCACCCATGACCTGTCGCTGGCCGGGAAGGTGGACCGGGTCGTCGCGATCCGGGACGGACTGACGAGTACGGAGTTCCTTCGCCGCAACCCGAATCTCGACGATGAGTCCGCATTCGGCGCGGGAGGCCTGCAGGAGGTTCACGAAGCTTACGCGGTCGTCGACCGCGCGGGCAGGCTGCAGGTGCCCAAGGAATATTTGTCCGCGCTCGGCATCAGCAACAAGGCTTCCATGGAGTTCGACGGGGAGCGCATCATCATTACGAAACCAAAGCCTTTAGAGGGGGAACAAGCATGAGTATGGAATCGGGTCAATCAACAAAGAAAGAGGCCGGACGCAAAGTCCGCCGCACGGCAGCCATCGGCTTGTCGCTCGTCATGGCATCGGCCGTGCTCAGCGCATGCAGCGGGGGAACGGCGGATAAGCCGGAGAACCGCGTGCTGCGGATCGGCATGATGTACGGCTCGCCGGATCAGGAGCAGTGGATCCGCCAGCAGTACACGGACACGTATGAATTCACGCATCAGAACATCGAGCTGCAGTTCGAGTACGCGATCAACTACAACGACATGCGCGGCCAGAACGGCGAGCAGCAGCCGGATCCGTACGAGAAGTTCAAGGAGCTGCTGACGGGCAAGAACCCCGTCGACGTCGTCATCGCCGATTACAGCAATCTGCCGCGCATGACGCAGGACGGCCTGCTCAAGGAACTCGATCCGCTGATTACAAAGGACAAATTCGATATCAGCGACTACGTGCCGACTGTGATCGACGGCATCAAAGCGGTCGGAGACAACAAGATCTACGTCCTGTCTCCCACATTCTCCAGCTCGGCGCTCTTTTACAACAAGAAGATCTTCCAGAAGGCCGGCGTGCAGCCGCCGACGGACAATATGACCTGGCAGCAGGTGTTCGATCTCGCCCGCAAAGTCAGCGGCGGCGAAGGCGCGGACCAAGTGTACGGCATGACGATCAACCGCTGGGGCGGATCGGATCTGTACAGCGACGTCTCGACGTACGTACAGCCGCTTCAGCTGAAAATTTTCGACGACAAAGCCGAAAAGATGCTCGTGGACAGCGGCACGTCATGGTCCAACGCGATCAAGACGATTCTTGATCTGTACAAGGTCAAGGCCATCCCGAATCAGGAAGGCTACCAGAAGCTCAGCGAAGCGCTGAACAAGAAATACGAAAAGGCCAGCAAGGAAGGCGCCAACAATTACAATCCGTTCCAAGGCGATCTGTTCGGCAGCGGCAACATTGCGATGACCGTTGCGGACTACGGCTACATCTCCCAAATGAAGAGCAACAACAATTACGCTTCGCAAAACAAGGACTTTACGCCTGTGGACTGGGATGTCGTGACGGCGCCGGTATTCGAGGAGAAACCCGGCATCGGCGGAAACTCCTACCTCAGCCAGCCGCTCGGCATCAACAACAAGGCGCAGAATGCGGATGACGCCTGGGACTTCATCAAGTTCCTGAACAGCAAGGAATGGGCGAAGCTGAAGTCCCGCAGCACCTATGAAATTCCGGCTCGTGCGGAGTTCATCAAGCCGATCGACGGCATGCAGTACAACATCAAAGCGTTCTACACGCTGAAGCCGATTCCGCCGGATACGAGCAACATGCAGGATATCTACACGAAATATCCGGGACTGAACGAAATGTATTCCATCAGCCAGCAGCTGTTCCAGGAAGCGGCGACCGGCAAGAAGACGCCGGAGGAAGTCGTCAAGGAATGGGCCGTCAAGGGCAATGCCTTGCTCAAGAAAGTCAAAGCCAATCCGAAGGGAACGGATCAGGGCGGGGCGACGACGGAAGGCGGAACAGCGACAGAAAAGGAAAAAGTAGACGCGGCGGCCGGCAACGGCTAAGCATCCAGCGATCAAGAGCGGTCCTTCGGGACCGCTTTTTTCTATTCGGCTTCAAGCTGCAAGGCCTCCCGCATTTTTGCCGCGACGCTGGAATGTTTTCCTAGTCCGCTGGGGTAAACTAGGAGCAGAGAGAAAGGAAGGGGCTTGCTGATGAACTGGATTTATTGGGGAAGGCTGTATGAGAGCAAATTCCAGGCCGGCTGCCTGGTCAAGCGGATGGAGAACGACTGGTGGATCTACGGATATGAATGTCCGCGCGAGATCGAAGTGTTCCAGTCGAGGAAGGGAAAATACGGCGTCAGATATTTGCCATAGGAAGTTGACTTTCGGGAAGCTTTTATTGTATATTTATCCTTGTGTTCCAAACGGAACCTTTCTTTTTTTGGACGACGCGGGGTGGAGCAGTCCGGTAGCTCGTCGGGCTCATAACCCGAAGGCCGCAGGTTCAAATCCTGCCCCCGCAACTTACTTAGTCCTGATCAGCATCTTACCTTTTTGACACAAAAAGGGCCCTTAGCTCAGTTGGTTAGAGCGGTCGGCTCATAACCGATTGGTCGCAGGTTCGAGTCCTGCAGGGCCCACCAATGTAAGTTGAATCCTTGCGGAGCAAGGCTTTTTTTATTTATAGGCCATAAGGAAGCCGGCCGGCGGATGATCAGCCCATGCTCCTTCCATATATCCCGCAGCCGATCTGTCGGATAGAGGCATTTGCTGTAGTCCAAATATCGTTGATGCGGCGACGGGCGGGAGGGCAGTCCATGAACAAACAAGAGCAGGTCATTATGGGGTTCAGGGACTTGCTGAACAAAATGATTTTGATCAATAAGGATAAAATGGAAGACAGCCTGAAGGGGTTTAAGCCGTCTGAAGTCCATTGCATCGAATACATCGAAAAAAATGAAGACTCCAACGTGACTAAGCTTGCGGAATCCTTTTATATGACTCGCGGCGCCATAAGCAAAATGACGAAAAAGCTCCTGAAAAGAGGCCTTATCGAAAGCTACCGGAAGTCGGACAACAAAAAAGAAATTTATTTCAGGCTTACGGAGCAAGGGAAAGTCATTTACAACATTCATGAGGACCTGCACAAAGAATTTCAAGAGCGGGATAAAGCCGTATTCGAGCAGGTGACCGAGGAGCAGCTGGACAGCATGATCAGCTTTGTGGACAAGTATAGAAAGCATTTGGATGCCGAAATAAAGAAACAGGATCTGGATATCAAGCTGGATAAAAGGGAATCATGAAACAAACAGCAGCCTGACTCTTTGGAGAACAGGCTGCTTTTTTATGGGCGCTATTTTGTTGACTAGGAAACAAAGATTTGATATGATCATTTCGTTTCCAAGGAATCAAAATTTGAAGGGAGAAATCAAGTGTTCAAATCCAGATCACATCCAAAACCGAACACCGAACATACGATAGATAAGCATGCCTTGTTATTCGGTCTCATCTCTGTGTTTCTTTGCGGACTCGGCTTCAGCATCATCACACCTGTCATGCCGTTTTTAGTGCAGCCGTACACAAGCAGTCCGGGAGAGCAAGCTGTCGTTGTCACGCTTTTGTCCTCTGTTTATGCGTTCTGCGTATTTTTTGCGGCTCCCGCACTTGGAGCGTTGAGCGACAGATACGGCCGTCGTCCACTGCTTCTGGCGTGCCTTCTAGGTTCGGCAATCGGGTACTTTATTTTTGGTCTGGGAGGAGCTTTATGGATCCTGTTTGCGGGGCGCATAATTGAAGGCATAACAGGCGGGAGCATCAGCACGATCTTCACCTATTTTGCCGACATCATTCCTTCTGAGCAGAGAACCAAGTACTTTGGATGGGTGAGTGCGGTCGTAGGGGCGGGAACCGTCATCGGGCCGACTGTGGGCGGATTGCTTGCCAAGTTCGGGTATTCGGTGCCCATGTACTTTGGAGCCCTGATTACGGCAGTGAACGTCGGGTACGGATTCTTTTTCATGCCCGAGAGCCTTGGCAAGAAGAATAGGCTGAAAAAGATTGCCTTGGCAAGGCTGAATCCATTCACGCAGCTTGCAAGCCTGCTTTCCATGAAAAACTTGAACAGGCTGCTGATTTCCGCGTTTTTGCTATGGATACCCAACGGATCCTTGCAGGCCGTTTTTTCCCAGTTCACGATGGATACGTTCAGCTGGAAGCCTGTATGGATCGGACTTATGTTTTCCATCCTGGGAGTCCAGGATATTCTTTCGCAAGGGTTCATCATGCCGAAGCTTTTGGTGAAATACAGCGATAAGCAGATAGCGGCTCTGGGGATGGTCTCGGAGATAATCGGTTATGGTCTTATTGCGGCATCGGCTTTGTTCTCGTTCTATCCCCTTTTAATCGCCGGCATGTTTATCTTTGGCTTTGGCGATTCGATCTTCGGGCCTTCCTTCAATGGGATGTTATCCAAGTCTGTCGATTCCAGCGAACAAGGAAGGATCCAAGGAGGCAGCCAATCGATCCAGGCTTTAGCCAGAATGATCGGGCCTATCCTTGGAGGCTGGATCTATGTATCGCTTGGCCATGCCGCACCCGCTATTATGGGCATGATCCTTATCGCTGCGGCAATACCGGTTTTGTATAAGAGAACGCATGCAAGCGTGTAGATGCTTGTCTGACATCGAATGGCAGTTGCGATTCTTTTATTGACGTTCGCTGGCTAAATATGTTATGCTACGCTTCGTCAATGTTTGAAACAGGCATTGCCCCAACAAGCCGAGGTGGCGGAACTGGCAGACGCACAGGACTTAAAATGGTACGCAATTAGTCCGCTATGAACTCCGCGTGCTTACGTCTGCTGATACGAATCCCCACCGCATGAGCCGCGCTAGTTATCTGATACGTAAATTTACGCGTCCTGTACGCCTGCACTCGCTTTATTCGTCGCGTTGACGAATATTACGATGTGGAGGCGTTTTTGTTTATGGCGCGAACTAGACGCGTTAACCTCGCTGCAGCCGGAGCAACGCGGCCAACAACCGTAGAATACCCGCCTGAATCGCTTGACTTCGAAACGGCGCGCGCATCGTTCCTACGCTACTGCCGGATACGGAATCTAACGGACGAAACGCTGAATTTCTATCGCGATACAACGAAGGAATTGGCGCGCCTAATGTCGGAGCAGAACGTTACCCGGCCGCTTGATGTCGTGAAAAATCACGTCCTTATCGCGATCGAGACGAAGCAGGCGCAGAAGATCGCCAGGGGGCGCGGCCCTACGCCATCGGACGCGACTATTAACAAGTTGATCCGGGGATGGCGCGCCTTCTTCAATTGGGTGCATACGGAGGGCTACGTCGATACGAACCCGTTCAACGGAATCGGCACGATTAAGGCGGAGAAGCGTATTATTGAAACGTTCTCTGACGCGCAGCTCAAGGCGATACTGGCCGCGCCCAACCGGTCGACGTTTACAGGATATCGCGACTACACGATCATGATGACGCTGCTCGACACCGGCGTCCGCATATCGGAGCTGGCCGGCATTCGCATGTTTGATATCGACTGGAAAGCGCGCCATATCCTCGTTTACGGGAAGGGGCGTAAGGAGCGCCTGGTTCCGTTTTCGCGCACGCTTGAAAAGGCACTGCGCACGTATCTCGAAGTCCGCGGCGTACTCGAAACGGACAACCTCTTCGTCAATATCGATAACAATCCGTTCAAGGTACGCGGCATCCAGGAGACAATCGCCGACTACGGAAAGGAAGCGCGCATAAAAGGCGTCCGCTGCTCGCCGCATACGTTCCGGCATACTTTCGCGAAGCTATACATTATGAACGGAGGCGACGCGTTCAGTCTGCAGAAGATACTCGGACACACTTCGCTGGAGATCGTACGGATGTACGTGAATCTATTTGGAACGGATGTCAACGCGCAGCATGCGAAGTTTAGTCCGCTGGATCGACTGTAGCGCGCAGATTATCGATTGAGACCAACTTACCCGGCCCCTCTTTCGCGACGATACCGAAAGTGTAGAGCTTGCGATGTAACCAAACGAATCGTTCCGGCGAGTTGTCCGGTAACAGTGTATCGAGGACGACTGAGTCATCGGTCAGCTCCACAATTCTTCCTGAGTAAAAGAATGGGTCATCCTCGAAGTCGTCCGGAAGTATCTCTTCTGCAAAAACAACCGTCTTCCTTGAAAATGCTTCATTAAAGTCTTCTGATGTTTGAAAGATAAAATCTTCAGGATCAATATCTATTGTCATTTGAGGGCCGTCCTCTCTTTTTGACACGTATCGCCACATTGTACCATACCGATCATGTCCTTGAAATGGTTCGAAAATTATAAGCGTCATCCCTTCGTGGGGTGGCGCTTATTTTTTTTGTTTCCGGATGACTCCGAAAATAATTTCGCTTCGATGTCCCAAATACGGAAAAGTCAGCGGGTATACGGAGTAGGAACGAAAAAGTTAGCGCCAAAGTGTACTACATTCGAACGGGCGGCGTCATTGACGGTAAGAGGTCGCGAAAGGGGAGCGAGGATATGGCGGAAACAGCTACACAGAGCAGAAGATTGCCGCGCAAACGGGTGCGCATCGTTAAGGTAACGGTGACGCATGCGGATGGGGCGACGGAGGAGGTTGAAGGGAAGAAATGTACTGAGTGTGGCGTTGAGAAGGCGCTGACGGAGTATCACGAGCAAACGATGGGGCTAGGTGGTAGGAGATCGAAATGTAGGGAATGTCTCGTCAATCATTTACGTAACTACCGTGGAGAAAATACATTAAAGGTTCGCGAAAGCCAACGTAGCCGCTACGAAAAAAACTCGGAAAGGGAACGCGAAAGAAGCCGTAACTACCGCAGAGAGAATTCGGAAAAGAGACGCGAAAGCTGCCTTAAGTATTACGAATCTAATCCGAATGTATATAGCGCCGCCCGTCAGCGCTACCGTGCGATGAAGCGCGCATTACCGTCCGTCTGGAATGACGAAGACGCCGCGCAAATGACCGAATGTTCACTAACGAAATCAACCGAAGATGTCCACGCGGATCACGTAATACCTCTCGCATCGGGTCACGGAGGTACATATGCCGGCAACATGGCTCCGCTGATCAAGGTGCTTAACATCTCGAAGAAAGACGCGCACGCATCCGTCTGGTTTGAAGCGAACAGGCAACGCTTCAATCTCGACCCCGAACGTTTCGACGCGATGTTCGATGAGAAAGCGCAGCAAAACGGTTTGACGCCGCAGGAGTATCGCGATTACTACGATTGGTGTCTCGCTAATCCGCGCACTGTTGACGAAACCCGACGCGACAACGCCCGCTACGGCTACCGCGTATCATCCGTCGAACTCTGGCGCGAATCCACCGGCATTCAATTCCCGCTGCGTCTCGATTTCCGCGATCAGAAACCGCAAGCACGGAGGACCCAGGCGAAACGATCCGAACGGCAAGCGGAGCAGTCTACGTAGTCATTTGCACTATTATACACATTTTATACGCGCTTACATTTTATCGCGTAGAAATAACGCAGCATTGCGAACGCCTTGTAAATCGCCGTGAAATTAGCGCTTGAAATAGCGGACGGGTACAAAGACACTCCCGAACGGCTAAGCGCGCTAATTTCACGCTGAAAAATAGGCAAAACGTAGGCGACCACGAAAGGAGGCGGATCAGGCGGATGGGCGGCGCGAAACTCCCAGGGGTTTTATCTCTTATTTTTAAAATCTTGCGCGTCATAATCCTTGTTATTAATATCCGTCCGTCGTATAAGGAGCGTAGCGACGTTACGATGGCGTAATGTTTAGAACTTAATGCTTTTAAATCTTTATAAAGATCTTAAAGTCTTTAAAAGATTTAAATAAATACTACGGATCGCGCCGAAAGTCAAGCGTTAATTTCCGGGACCATCCGCCGCCATGCCGAAAAGTTTGCACTATTATACACAAATGGAGGTAATGACGAATGTCTAACGAAACATGCCGCAAAACTACGCTAGTTCCAACGATTCCGCGCGGGGTTGCCGCCGCCATCGAAAACCTGCACGTAAGACATGGTTACGCAATTATCGCTGGTCTGGCGCTAATTCAGCCGTCCGATGGCGGAAGCTGTACGTCAGACGTAGCTATTTTGCGTGATTATACGAAGTCCTCGAAAGAAGCCGCTGAAACGCTGCTGGCCGCGCTGGTCAACGGATACGAAATCGAGAAGACGGCAGAGGAAGCCGCGCATGATCGCATTCGAGCAGTCTACAGGCGAAAAATTTATAGCACGTTTTTCGCAGATCCAACGAAGTTTTCGCGCGATAAAGGTTTCGCAGAGGGCATCAAATACACGCTGAACGAACTCGGCGTAAAAATCGAAGGGGTGAACGCGTAATGACGGAACAACAGGCCCGCGCTCTTGCTCGCCAACAAGCGGAAGACCAAGCCCGCCGTCTCAAGCAGCAACGCGCATATGGCGTAACGGAAGTCTCGATTGATCTCGCCATTCAGGCGATGGAACTGGCGGCCATGCTCGCGGCACAATACGAAAAGGTCGCGAACGAGAAGGCGCAGATTTACGCGGCAATGGCGGACGCGACAGACCGCTTGGATCGCGCAGAACGAGCGTTTGAAAGGGCGGTGCGTTACGTATGACGCAAGAAAAAGCGAAGCAAATCGTATCCATCTCGCCCGACCTGCGCCTGGAACTCGACGACCACAACTATACGCTGAAGCGCCGCCACCTCGTCGACCCTACGCGAGCTCCCGGTTACAAGGCGCCGGCTGACGGTTCCATTCCGCCAACATCCGAAAAGTGGCTGGACATCGGATACTATCCGGTATCTCCGCGCGGGTTCGTCGCGGCGGTGCAGGCGGCCGTCCTGCGCGTTGATACGGAGGGCGTCGATACACTGGCGGGACTGGTCGCGGCTTATAAGGCGGAGGCTGAGCGGCTTAGCGCGCTGATTGAGCGGGAGGTGAGCGTATGAATTGGAACGCGTTCTTCGAGGCACTGACGTGGATAGTTACGCTAATTTCCGTCCCCATCGCAATTTTCGGCTTCGTATTCTGGTTTGGTAGCGACGATATGTCCGATCCTGATGCGCGCAAAGGATTCGTAGCCACGGTCGTCTCCGTGCCGATTGCGGTGCTGGGAATCGCGACTATCGCCGGAATGGGGTGGGGCGGATGAAGAAACGAAAATACCCGGTCACAGCGCCAAGCGGTCGCCAATACGAGGTCACGGTCAAACGGAATTACGCCGTCCTCGGAGCGTACAGTCTCGACTTCGAAGTCGCCCGTTTTGAGGAGCGAAAGTCCTTCCGGCGAATGAAAAGCGTTCGTATTATCGAAGAGTCCACGCGTTACTGGGAGCGTGCGGTTATAGACGTAGTTGAAACGGCAAAGGCGCTTGTAGAACGTGTCGATGAGCGGCTAGATGCGGACGCTCGTCGCAATGAATCGTTCGACGCGTTCGACCGTTGGGACGGCGTTATATGACGCTAGTAACCGCCATCCACGCCGCCAGCCGCGGCCATGCGATCATCTCCGCTATCACCGACCGCCGGATCACGCCGGACATGCTCGCGCCAATTACGCTGATGGGACCGGCTGCCGCAGCGCATCGATCCGTTGAGATGACGAAAGCCGAGCGCGAAGGAGAGTGGGAAATCTGCATTACGTCCTAATCGTAGTCCAGACGCGAGAAAAGGCGGACGCTCTCAACGCCACCCTACCGCTAGCAAGCGATGTCCTGAAGATTCAGGCGGTCTTCTACGGGCAAGCGATCTGCGGACTCCACCACCGTGGACAGCGGCCGAACATCATCGTCGAGCATTACACGGACATATTCGCTGGTGGCGGCTGGAGGAACGAAGTTCTGCTCGCAAATGCCGCTCATGATGCGGTGTGGGTATGAAACGATCCCCGCGCTATGACTACGTTCGCCGTCCGTGCTTCGACCGCCTGAGCAAGCGGAGCCGTCGCAAACTGCACAAGACGTTCCGGGCGTATGAGAAGCGCGTCGTCCGCCTGAATGACGAATTTGAACCGATGCCTCGGCGGAGCAGTTGGGGCTAATAATGAGAGGAGACTGAAACTATGAGCAAGCAAGCTATTTTGGACGTATTGAACAGCCTACCAGTTATCGACCAACAAGGAGGAGACGACGCATATATACTGGTTCAAAACACCCAAGAAGTACGCGAACGGTTGGCGGCTGCAGGTGACGTCTCAGCATCGCTTGACCCTCACACTCTTGGGCGATACGGCGACGAAGAGGAATTCTGTATTCTTGCGTACGCCTTCGGTGAAGAGTACGCCAACGATTACCGAGGTGGAATTCTGATATGGGACGAGGAGGGCGCGCAATGACCAAACGTGACTTAATCGAAGACGTAGTATACCTCGCGGTTGTGTGGGCGCTTATCCTAGCGATTCCGGCCGCGTTCCTACTGACGGCGTATACCGGTAATCCGCGGTGGCTTCTCGGCGCGATCGTAAGTGGTACGTTATTACAATTCGGACCGGGAAGTCCGGAAGGGGCGTAGTTATGACCAAGCGTAATTTTGCCGCCGATCGGGCGGTCTGTGACGCTGCGACGCCTGGTCCGTTTGCCTACATCCGTCAGTACAACGGTATACATTCAGTTAAGGGGCCGCAGGGCGTAACAATCGCATCTTGCGGTGCCAATAGCATCTACTCGTCCGGAGGATCATACCGAATCGAGTCGAGTGAAGCAGAGGCTAATGCAGTATTCATCGCCGAAGCCCGCACCGGCTGGCCCGCGGCATTAGACGAGATCGCGCGGTTGAGGGCGGCGCTGGAATGGTACGCAAATGCGGAGAATTATCCCGTGACAGTGGGGGCGTACCGAACATACGCGAGTAGTATGGAAAGGGACGAAGGACAACGTGCAAGGGAGGCGCTGCGATGAATACGGTGATTCTTGCGGACAGCCCACGCCCATGTATTGAATGCGGAACCGCGACTAGGTTTGTAGATATCCTGAGCGAGCAATCGGTCTGCGGAGATGTCTGCCGGACAGCGCTTCATGCGTGGATTGACGCGAAGACTGAGCGGAGACTGGCGCGAAGATATTGCGAAGGGGTTTCGCGAATGTATGCGCGTATTAAAGCCGAATGGAGTCCTTGTATTCAAGTGGAACGAGGATCCGAACGAAAGCTCGCCGAAATTCTGCGAGTTACTGAGTTCCGCCCGCTTTTCGGTAACAAGCGCGACAAGACGCATTGGCTCGTATTTATGAAGGAGGACGACGAATGAGAGCGAATAGTCGAGCGGAATATCTATTTATCCGAGCCAGTTGCGAAGCCGTCGCACCTGAACGCTATCCCGCGCCAGAATACCGCACCCTATCCGCCGGCGTCCGCAGCCTGACGGAGTACGCTGAATCGCGCTCAGATTACGAGGCGGCCAAGACTGCATATCGACAAGGCATGGCGGCGGCCTACGGTGATATGGCGCGCAAGCTCGATGCGGCGTGGAGTGGGCGCGAATATAAAACGGAGGAGGATACGAATGCCACGCGCGAAGATTGACCGGAAGGATTGGCGCGGCCTACCGTATGAGCACTGGAATACCGCGACAATTCACGCTTATTTTATCGACCGAACGCGCGAGCTCTACGGCATTGAATACGCGCCGATGCGAAACTGGAAATTTGAACAGGCGCTAGTCAAGCGCGCACTAACGGATCATGGCGCCGAGATGCTTCATCGCGCGTTCGACGAGTGCTTCCGCGTCTACCAGCCGAATCCGCAGTTTCCGATTCTGACGGCTGGCTTCGCGATTGCGTACCGGTTGAATGCCGTGATTCCAGCGCTGAAGAAGGCTGACGCGATTATGGCGACAGTGGCGCGGCCTGAACGGATGACGGCGGACGAGTTGCGGGATTGGTTCTGATGGGCGGTGATCAGCGTGTTGTGGCGAGGTTCGTGCGCGTTAGCTGCGAATGTGGAGAGCATTTAGTCGACCTATCCGCGACGATGTGGAACGATCCTAAAATCGGAATGTCCGAGTGCAGCACCTGTGATAAACCGCTAGTTATCCGCGGGGTTAACGGAGAGTTCTACTTCGTCGGCGCGAAAATTTAATTGGAGCGTGGGATTTCGGCGTGCTCGCGTATAGCAATTAATAGAGAAAAATTTCGTAGGGGCAGCATAATCGAAAGAGAAACGGGAGAAAATAGAAACGAAAGCAAATTAATAGCATGCCCGACAACAACCGTCCTTATACTTGGTTAGGAGGTGATCGCAATAAGAAGCGAAGGCTCTAACGCTAGAAACTGCGTCCTCGCCGGAATCTGCTCGCTGGCGGACGGTCCGAAATGTACCCGCCTCTGCGCGCCATATATCGGAATGCACGGCGCAGATGGGCGAGGCGGGCGCCATGGCAGCGCCGATTTGCCGCAGGAGTACCGCTTAGTAACGCTCGATAACGCAGCGCCGGCGAAAGATCAAGCTGAGGCATACGAAGTAATACGAAGGTACGTCGCATCATTCAAACGGCAATTCGAAGACGGCGGCGACCGGTTAAAATCGCTATACCTCGTGTCCGAATCGCCCGGCACCGGCAAAACAACGACGGCCGCCGCAATACTCAACGAATGGCTGCGCGTATCGTTCGTAGGCGCACTCGGACGCAACAGGCAAGCGCCCGACCTCCTCGCGTACTTTCTCGACGTTAACGCCTGGCAAACGGATTACAATGCGTTCAATCGCGCACGGGTTCCGGACTCGATCGCAGGGCCGGCGGCCGAACGATACTATCGCGCATTCTCGGCGGCACAAAGCGCTCCATTCGCGGTGCTGGACGATATAGGGGTACGCGATGTAACTGACGGATTTCGCGGCGATTTGCACGCGGTAATCAATGCGCGAGTGACGAACGCGCTGCCGACCGTATATACGAGCAACGTGGCGATTGACGCGTTGGCGCGCGTCTTTAAAGACCGCCGCCTGCCGGACCGGATTCGCGACCAGTGCCATGATATTCCGTTCGTTGGCGATAGCAAGCGCGGGATAAGACGATAATCTAACGTTGCGATACGAATTGTAGCATAGTATAATCGGGAGGTGATCGGGGACTTATGCCAAATTACGACAGTCAGCTGTTTTCGAAAATCTGCGACGAGAACGACGTCAAGGCGCTGACTCGTTACGGATTGGAGCGCGAGGACTTCGCAAGCGAGACGAGCCGGCGCGCCTATGACGAGATCCGTTCGTATGCGGAGTCGAACGGAGGCCAGGCGCCGTCATACGCTACACTTGTCGCGGAGGTCGACGGATTTAACTACGTGCCGGCCGTGACGGATTCGTACGAGTTCCTGGCGCGTAAAATTAAGGAGTACAGCGGCAAGGCGCAGGTGGCGCGATTCTTTAACGAAGAACTGCCGACGCTTTTCGAAGATGCTGACACGGAGAAATTAATTGTCACTGTACAAGCGCAGCTCGATCGTATTAGAATGGGAACAAGCGTTCGACAAATTCCGGGTAAGACACTCGTCGAGATCGCGCAGGACTTCCGCGCCGAATACGAACGGCGGAAAGCCGGCGAATCATTTCGCTTGTGGAAGACGCCGTTTCCAACGCTCAACGCGGAGATTGGCGGCCTGTATTCCGGAGACATCTACGGAATCATGGCGGAGAGCGGCCGCGGTAAGACGTACCTGTCCGAAGTCCTGGTCGACGAGATGCTGCGTCAGGGCGCGAATGTGCTCGTTAAATCGTACGAGGTCAAGGCGTATCCATGGGTGGCGCGGCTGCTCAGCGTCATTACGGCGAGGGAAGGTGCGCTTGAGATCGACGATATCGCGGATAAGGTCGGCTTACCGAATAAGGCGATGTTGGCCGGCGGACTTGAAGGCGCGGTCGAGGCGTACTTCTACGAGATTTGCGACGCGCTGAGTACGTACTATCCCGGCAATCTGTACCTGCAGGCGAAGTCGGACGCCGGCCTGACGCGATCCCTCGACGCTCTGGAACGTGAGCTGGCCGCCAACCCTTCGATTGACGCCGTAGTTATCGACGCGTTCTACAACTTGGACGACGTATACGGCCGTAACGCGAATAAGACGGCGGGTGGAGCTGCGGAACAGGCGGCGCGGCGGCTCGAACGGATTATCGGCGAGAATGACGTGGTCGGCATTTATACGGTGCAGGCGGCGACCGAGCGCCAGGATACGGACGAGGATACGGGGCGGCGCGAGCTCAAGTTACCGGACCGTGACCGCATGAAAACGACCAAGGCGCTGCTCGAAATCACAACGAACCTTTTCGCGTTCGATGCGGTGAACGGTCTCGGCCGGATAGGCGTCGAGAAGGGGCGGAATGGCGGCGAGGGATTTACGCTGGACTTGGTCGCACTGATGGATTACGGGGTCCTGCGGGAGATGCCGAAGGGGGCGGAGGTGGCGAGTCAGTTCGCTGGAAACTTCTAGTGTTTCCGATTAAGAAACGTTTATTCAATAGACGGTTGACAACTTGTTAACGATGGATTATTATGGGTTCATAACCTATTAATCTATCGGAGTTGGTAACGCATGAAAGACAATGTGTTCGGAGAGTACGTTCGATTTCGCCGCACGAATGGTACTGATCTATCTCTGCGGGCGTTAGCGGAAAAAGCAGGCATCAGTGCCGCTCACCTTAGCAAGATCGAGCGCGGGATTTCGCCGGCCTCTTACGACACAGTCGTTAACCTTGCGTACGCTTTAAACATGGACAAGACTGAATTGCTCGCGTTGGCTGGCTTCGTCGACGATGAAATTCGTTATACAGTCGCCGAACACTTTGGGCCTGTTCTGGATACATTCGCGGAGCCAGTAGTAAGCACGCCAAGCGCTCCGTTCTTCGTATACGATCCCAAGGCGGCCGGCGAATCATACCTCTACGAGTACGTCGCGGCACACTGGTCCGAAGACATGTCCGATGATGACGCGTATCTCCTCGTAAAAGAGATGCGCGCAGCATACGAGTTAACGCTCAAGCGTATCAAGAATCGAAAGGAGGCCGCCGACCTTGCGCCTGACGCCAGAACAAATCCGCGATGAACTCGAAGGTTTCGCCTGGCATCGCGCCAAGTGGTACGCTGACCGCCTCGTTGCCGCATCGCCATTCCGCTACGACAGCCATCCGTCATTCCGCGTAGAGTTCGAGCACGGATACTGGACGGACTCAGGCGCATCCGATCCGGAGTGGCAGCGCGGCGGCATCGTAAAGCTACTCGCATACCTCCGGCAAGAGACGATAGGCGAGACACTCGAATACCTGCGCGAAAAGTATGACGCCTACGAAACGGACGAAGACGACGCACCTACGCTGGACATGCCGCTACTTGGCGTGCCGGCGCCCTACATACCGCTAGAAGACAGCGTCCTCGCACCGTATCAATGGCGTCACCCGTACCTGGCCAGCCGCGGAATAGGCGAAGCCGTCCAGCGTTTATGCGGCGTAGGTTACGATCGCGACAGGCAGGCGATTGTAATTCCGATTAGAAACGCGAACGGCACGCTCGCTAACGTAAAATTCCGCCGCGTCGATGCCAAGACGTTTTGGTACGCGAAGGGCGGGCGACCAATCCGCGAATGCCTCTTCGGCATCGACGTCATTCACGCGCAGCAGCTCCGGCGAGCAGCGATCGTGGAGGCGGAAGTAGACGCGATGACGCTCATGTGTGCGGGAATACCGGCGGTGGCAACGCTCGGCGCGGCCTGGAACGAAATAAAGGCGGAGATGATCCGCAACAGCCCGATAGAAGAACTACTCATCATACGCGACAACGACTCGGCTGGACGAAAGTGGCAACGCGAAGTAATCCGAACACTGGCGGGCGACGTTAGACTTACGATAGTATCCGTGCCGATCGCGTTTAAGGACGTGAATGAGGCCGGAGCCGAACGTATGGCATCGCGCATAGCACGTGGACGGCGGATTCGAACGCTAAAACTATCCGTCAAGGGAGCGTAATGTCGATGTCGTACGTATTGTTTGTGGTAGGGTCAGCCGTTGAGTATTTCGGGATGTTCGCACTCATGTTCGCGCTATTCCGATTCCAAGTAAACCGCGATTTCTTCGCAAAAGTCGCAATTATCACGCTTCTTATGAGTCAGGTCTCGTACTTTACGCGGCTGGTTCCGGAGATCGGCAATTTATCCACGTATCTGCAGTACGTTCTATTCGTCGGCATTTTGTGGTACCTATTCCGCGTGCCGCTCTTTCACTCCATCGTCATTAACTTCGCGGGTTTGTTCGTCGATATTGGCGTAACCGTCGGCTGCGTGTTTATTATCTCCGCGGCGACCGGCATAACGCTGGATACGATATCGGCAAATCCCGTCCTTACCGCCTCATTCCAAATCCTCTCAGCAGTCATTCAGATCGGACTCGCCTATACCATTCGCGTCAAAAATTGGGGATTCGATTGGGTTCCGAGCGATCGGCGCGTCTATACGCCATTCAATAGGACAAGCGCCGTTATAACCGCACTCATTGCGTTCTGCATCGTTGCGGCTTTCATATTGACGTCTATTCTCCGCGAAGATTTCGAAGGCTATCTCGTCGCGGTCGGCGGCGTAGCGTTAATATTCGTCCCACTATTCCTGTTCTTCGCGCTAAGAAAGGATCGAGAGGAGGGCGCCCATGCAGAAAGCAGCGATTAAACTGGCGAGCAACATGCGGGCCGCTGGCGTCGAGCCTCCGCCGATTGGGACGATAGTTTACGCGTTTGAGATTCTCGCCAATACGGGAGCGATCGTCTTGTTGACGGCGACACTCGGACTCATTACGGGGAATTTCGTAGAGATGATGGTATGTCTAGGCGCGTTTGCCCGCTTGCGCTTCGTGTCCGGGGGTGCGCACCTAACGACGGATTTAAAATGTATAACGCTATCTGGCGCGATGGTGACGGCCGTTCCGTACATTCATCTCAGCTATGACGCGACGATAATTGTAAATTGCGCTGCCTTCGCGCTTGTGGCCGCTTATGCAACGAATAGCTACGATAAACACGCGAGGATACCGCGCAAGTTTTATCCGTACATGCGAGTGTTGGCGTGTGTGTTCGTAGGAGCCAACTTCGTAACCGCGTCGGACATTCTCGCTTTATCATATATCGCGCAGGCAGTTACGTTGCTGCCCGTATTCAACCGAGAGGGGGTGAATGCAAATGAGTAAACGTCTCGCATATAAGCTGCTCGCCATGGCTATCGTAGGTGTCGCTGCTATCTTCGTTACAACCGGTTCCTACGCCATCTTCAAAAAGCCGACTATTCCCGCAGAACTGCGCAAAAAGGAGAACGCCTAATGGAACGAATCAGACCAGTCGTCCGTCGCCAGGGTAAGAAGGATTTCGAGGTCGTCGATATCGTTGCGTCAGATGTTAAATGTACGTTTGTTGAGCGAGGAATCCTCAAATACCGGATGAAAGACGGAGAGGTGCTAAGCCAGATTTCAACGGTTGAGGAACAGCAGAAAGACCTCGAGCGCGAAAACTTCCGCAAGGCCGAGCGCGGCTATCTCGTAAATATGGACCTGGCGGAGTGGTATGACGATGACATGTCGCAGATTCACTTTACGCCGCACCCAGAGCGGGACAAGCATCCGGTACCCGTTTCCGACCGCCAGCGATCGACTATCCTTCGTGCAGTAACTTACACGAAGAACGCGATATGTCAATACGTTTTTAATCGTTAGAATGCGGAGGAAATCGTTTCCTATTTATGGTTTAATATTCCTATAAAACCCCTTCCCTTCCCCAATCGCGCCCCGTCACAAACGATTATGTCATCGTCTGTGACATTCTTCATCGGGAGGTAAACACGTAGTTTACCATTTCACCGCCAGGACCGCTGCTATTCTTCGTTTAGCCATTCGTACAAATCGCGCGGAGAGACGCCGAGAGCGTCCGCTAACGCAACCGCAGTTACTAACGGCATACCCTCTCCGTGACTTTTTGTCTCGTACTGGCTTATCGAAGTTCTTCCGACTCCACTTCGCTCGGACAAGTTTTCTTGTGTCCAGCCGAGGGCTAATCGGAACTCACGAATCCGGCAGCGCCCGACTTTTATCTTCATCGGCGCAACCTCCGAAATTAATTTTACCACGATGTCCCAGTTTTCCGAAAGTCAGCGGGTATATCTAGTAGGACGAAAACGAAGGGAAGCGAATGAATGAACGACGCACAACTAAATAACCTGGCCGCTCTAGCCGCGGCAGGTAACGAAGAGGCTCGCAATTCAATATTTCGGTATTTCTTTCCAATTATTGAAGCGATGTCTCGCGAAGTCTGGCATCTTTTGAAGGATGAGTCTTCGTTCGAACACGAGTGCTATCGAAAATTGATGCGCGCAACTGAACGGTACAAGCTAGGATCTCAGCGAAGTTTCCGAAATTACGCGATTCACAAGATGCGAGGAATCAGGAGTACGCATTTGCAGCGAAGGTCCATCGAACGAGAGAGGTTAAGCGCGATAGAGGCGATGGGCAAGCAAGATGAGGAAGGAAACGAAGCAGGGTACGAGGTTATCGACGGTTTGGCGATCGTGGATGACGCATTACTCGTAAATGAAAAAGTCGCCCTCTTGGCGGAGGACGACTCTCGGAGATTGACGATTCTGGCTGATTGGACTAACGGATTTAATGACGATTCCGACACCGCGGCTTTGTTGGCGCATCGCTACGGTGGCAATTCGGAATCACACCGAAAGTTCATTCAACGTTTCAGAACCGCTTGTCGCAAAGCCTTGGCATAGGCTCGCAACGTTTGGAACGCGTACGCCACTTCAGGCATGAACGACGTGCGCGCTCCACTTTCATTATAACACGTTACATTATGTATACGCGATATTGGTCTCATTATAACTTTAACCAAATCGAGGATCGATAAACGTCCCGCCCTAATAATAGCACGTTTCCTAAAATCTAACAATCCACACTGGAGGTATTTAACGCATGCTTAACGCGACTGTAACGAATATACGCGCAACCCGTCCGTCGGTTTCAAATCGCCGCCATCAGGCCGAAAACTACTATCGCGGAGGGTTCGCCGCCTATGAAGATCCGGCCGATTATGTCCGCATTCAAACGCTGAAAGGGGTGCGCCTCGGATGACAACGCTGATCGACCCGAAGGCCGGCGCGCACTTCACCACCGGCAAGATATTCGTCACTCCGCATGCTTGCGATGAAGCCGCGAAGGACTTCGGTGTCGATCGCAGCAAGGCGCCCATGTACGTAATGGACCAACTCCGCCGCGCATCCTTTATCGCAGACATCGTAAACGAGGACGGCCGCCCATCGCGCCTCTTCGGATATAAGCGCATGGCAATCGTGGTCGCGCCGGACACAGCGACGGTAATCACCGTATATCCGCGCCACCAGGCGAATTCCGGCGTAAGCGAGACGGTCCAGAAGGCGTTGTTGCGCGCTCTCAAATCCGCCAATCGGAAGGAGAAGCTCGCGGAAAAGCGGATTAACGTGGCCATCGCGCAGCTTAACGTAGAACTCGCGAATTGTGAGCTTAAGAAGGCGAAGAGTGAGTCGCGTACCGTTATCGCTACGATGAGTCAGCGCCAGGACGATATCAGGCGCGCAATCTCGGAATTGGAACGGGAATTACTCGCCATTAAGCGCGAGAAGACGACGCTTGCGAACGATATCGTCATGTATCTATGAGGTCCGCCGTTCTTGCTCCGGCCTGTGCGCGTTAATCTCCGGATTAATACGTAGAGGCGGGCGCGAGAACAACGCCTATGAAGGAGGTGGACGCCATGTAGCCGCGATACCGTCGTCCTAACGCAAAGTAACGAATCCAATACGAAGGGAACGATCGAATGTCCAGTATGTTCACGAACCGCGGCGCCGCAGCCGTAGCCAACGCGCAAGCCGATAAAGATGCGTCCGATTCCGTCATCCTCCCGTTCACAACCGGCACGACGTATAAGGTGCGCCTGAAATCCGTAGAGGATTCGGTCGAGTATTTTTGCTACGGCATGTACGGAAAGGTGAATAGCTTCGTACCCAAGGCGCCGGCCGAACGTAACGCGAAAGGGTTTATCACTTCGAATCCGACCGTATGGGATAAGGCGGCAACGCTACTTTACGAAGAGGCAAACGCAGCCAAGACGGCCGGCGACGAGGCAGGCGCTGAGGCTTTGCGGAAGGAAGCGTACCTGTTCAAGGGGAAACCGAAGTATCTCGTCGCCTTCGTCAATCTCGAAAATGGCGAATATGGTGTCGTCGACCTGACTCCGAAACAGGCGGCGGGCGTGTTCGCAACAATCCAGAAATACGCGAAGAAACTCGATAAGCTGGCGTTCGAACTCGCCAAGACCGGCAGCTCTACGAATACGGTCGTAAGCCTTTCGCCGCTACTCGACCTCGACGAAGACCTGACGGATGCTGAGCGCGCAAACTTCTCTAAAGCCGGCGAGCTGGAACCGTTCGATTTCGCGCAATTCGAAACGTGCCTCTATGTCGCGGACGAGGCGGAACAAGTCAAAAATCTCGTCATCGCCGGATTTGATATCGCGCGTCTCGGCCTTTCGATCGGAGCCTCCGCGCCTTCTTCCGCCCCAGCCGCGGACGTTACGCCAATCCCCACCGATTCCGACGCGCCTCCGGTTAACTTCTGATGGCGGCGCCAAGCGTAATACCGCGCAAGCTGGCGATTGGGCTGACTGTCGACAATGTGAGCGCTCTGCCGGGCGCGGGTAAAAAGCTCGCGGCCTTCCTGGCGGCCGTTGACCATGCGCACGGAACGTTCGAGCTCGATATCGCGGTCAGTGTCGGAGGGGCGGAGGCGCCGATGGCTCCCGTCATTGTAACGATGATGAAGGCGGCCTCCGGCGGTGATTACGAGGAGGTGACGGAATAATTGGCGCATAGAAGCGAAGTTGTTGGACGCGTATCGGAAATGACCGCAAGACGCGCGCTGCTTAACGCGGGCTATGAAGTCGCGAAGCCGGAGACGGACGAACCGTATGACGTCGTCTTTCGCGATCCGGTAAATGGCGATTGGGCGACCGCGCAAATCAAAACGGTCCGAGTCCGCGAAGACCGCGGCGGGGCTCTCGTAATTTACGCGAAGAAAGGTAACGGGCAGCCGTATACGAAGGCCGACGCTGACTATATCGTTGGCGTCCTGGGAAATCGCGTCTATATTACGGAGAACACGGAGCAGGCCGAGTATTGGTCGAGCTCCGAAACGCGGGCGGCCGAGCGTTGGATCGAATTGCCCGCGGAATTGGTCGATGTCGCGCTCTGATCCCGCCGAAGCGCCCGTCGTCGCAACTTGCGCCTGGTGTCGCGCTGAGATATACGCTGGGTCCGAAGTGGCGCGCATCGATGACGGAGGCGGCGTGGTCCATGCGGGATGGCGCGAAAGGTGTGCGGACGAGTACGCGGCGGAACGCGTATTTGATGCGGTTGGCGTAATCGACCGAAACGGTAACGTAGAGTAACGCAAATACTACGGGCCAGCGCGCCCATAAGGAGACGGTAATTTAATGGCGAAACTTAACGTAACTGTTCCAGCGGTGGATGTAACGATTGACGGCGCGATGTATCGTAAAGTCAATCGTTCGGCGCAAGAAGGCGATGTTGTGCGGATTACGGACGACGAAGACGAAGCGCCTAGCTACGTCCATTCCGGCAGCTTCTACGAGGTCGTACGGCTGGACGACGCAGGTGACGCGCAGATCATCGACGAAGACGGCGACGAATACGACCTCGGCGCCAGCGATATTACGTTCGAAGTTTACGAGAAGGTCGCGCAGGAAGCAGCGCAGCCAAAACGCCTGACGGTCGGGGACTATGCGCGGGTCGTCGGCGTGAACCTGAATGGACATAACTACGATAATGGCTCCGTCATCAAAATCGACAGGGACGACCGGGACCACGCGCCATATTCCGGAGTGAAAGCGGACGGCAGCGTAGGCAACTGGCTCCGCGAGGAAAACGTAGAGCCAGCGACCGAAGCCGAATTCCTGGCGCAGAAAGACATCGTCATCCACGACGGCAAGCAGTACCGCAAAGTGGCGCGTAAGGCGGAGAAAGGCGAACTGGTCCAGGTATTCGGGCATCCCATCAGCAAACAGAATAAAATCCACACCGTCATAGGCGTGGACCTTAGCGGACACATCCGTTACGAAGAAGGCGGACGCTTGCCGGGAGGTTATTTCGTTCTCGAACCGGTCGAATCCGCGCCGAAACCGTCCTATAAGACGGTCAAACGCAAGGCGGCGGTTGGAGAACGCATTCGAATCGTCAACCGCCATCATAGCGAGAATCGCTACAAAAACGGTGACGAAGCGACCGTCATTGGCGGATGGGGCGGAGATGACGTCCGGGCTGCCTTCGGTCATGCGGGTGCGGAAGACTGCGGAGTTGTCTACGCTGAATACGTCGTACTCGAACCGGTCGATGCCGCCAAGCCGACGGAAACGTTCAAGGTGGGTGATCGCGCCGTTCTTGCGACGAAAGCAGGCGGACACCTTGCCGGATTTACGGTAGGGGATACGGTTGAAATCGTAGAGAATCCACACGATCTGGACCCGGAACACTATCGTGTTAAGAACGCGGGAGGAACGCTCGGCTATGTAGCGAAAAATGGCGGTCTGAAGGCGATTGAGCCGACGAAGCCTGAGCGCCTGAAAGTCGGCGAATACGCGAAGGTGGTCGGGACGAGCGGGAATGGTCCTAGCGTTAAAATTGGCGATATTAACGAAATCATTACGGATGACGATGGCGTGATGCCCTTCCGCGGTAAAAGAATCGGCGATGGAAATCTCCAGTGGTTCTACGAAAAATCGCTGGTCCGCGCCACGGACGAAGAAGTCGCGGCAGCACGGCGCTATAAAGTCGGCGATTACGTTCAGGTAACGAAGCCGGGCGGTTTCCACAACTATAAAATCGGCGAATTCGTACAGGTTACGGAAATGTACGGGTCGGGTAGCGGTGCTTTCAAAGGACTGCGTTCGTCCAACGCTACGATCGGCAACTGGCTGCTTCCGAAACAAGTAATTCCCGCGACCGAAGCGCAGTTTACGATGTCGACGCCTAAACCGACATTCAACGTTGGCGATACGGTAAAGCTTACGGTTGCGGCCGGAAAAACTCCGCGCTTTAACTGGGGCAGCGTGAAAAACGGCGATGTTGGAACGGTAAGATACGTAAGACCCGACAAAGTTGTCGTTAACTTCCCGTCCCAATCGAGCTGGAACGCCGATCCTACGGAGCTTACGAAGGTGAGCGCGGAAGAGGCGCAGCCGAAGCCAGATCCGCGCAGCCAATTCGCAAAGGGTGATAAAGTCCGCCTGATCGCGAAAGCGGACCGCCTGAACGGGTACGAAGTCGGAAAAATCTACGAAGTATCCGAACCGCTCGCCGACTCCGACCGTGTAGCGATTAAAGGCGGATCGGTTCCGAATGGCTACGCAAAAGCGGACCAGCTCGAAAAGGTGACGGAGGCAGACGTTAAGGCAGCCGCGGCAGAGGCGAAATGGGCGAAGATCGGGCGCAAGGTCGGCGAGTATAAAGTCGGCGATATCGTTCGCTTCAAAAAATATAGCGGAGTCAACGGATTGAACGAGCACGACGGCGTTATCGTTGAAATCGACGATTTGGGCGGCATGAATCCGCATCTCGCGAAACCAACGTTCGTAAAAACGGGGTACAACACGTACACTCATCCGGACCACTTCGAACTCGTCACGCCGGTAGAGGCGCGCTTTGACCGATAAAGTCCGCTTGGCGTTAAGGGTTCGCACGGAACCGGAAGCGTCCGAGAGAGTGGCGGAGGCGGCGAAACGTAAAGGGGCGGCAACCCCGGAAACGGCAGCGCAGGCTTTCGAAAGAATCGGCGCAATGAGCATGACGGACAAGGAGCGCGCACAATTCAATGCCGCGTATCAAGCGTTCACGAACGGGGAGACAGGCAGTCCCCGTTCTGACGGCGGTAAATGGACGAAAGGCGACGTTCTGGCGGCCGGCGCGCGGATACTACGGCAGAAGGCGGAAGGGGAGCGCGAGGGCAGGATTACGGCAGTCCTCGCCTCCAAGCCGCCAAACTATCGGATCTTAACGGACGATAGCGAATTACCAGCGTTCGTTGACCGGTTGCGTCTCGAATGCCAGCGTCAGATGACGGAATGGCCGGATAAGTTCCGCATTCTTGGCGTAGATACGATGACGGCGGGCGACTTCGAAGGTACCGGCGTCGATACGTACATCGACCTCTCGATCGGATTCAGCGTATGGCTACCGCTATTGGACGAAGGTTATTACCTTCCGTATGGACACGTCGATATGCGGGGCGAGGCGGGCTTCGAATTTCTGACGGAGCGCAGCGCGTTTAAAGCGACAGACCCGCAGCTTACGCGTTCGAAAGTGCTGGCGGCCATTTCTCCGTATCTATCGCGTCCGAATCACGGCAAGACGTTTCATATGGGATCGGCGCGCTACGACTTATTCGTCGCGATAAAGGACGGCTACGAAATCGGCGGTTGCGTGTGGGATACGCTCGACGCGATGAACACGCTGAACGAGCACGAAGAGGCGTACGGTTTGAAACCGCTGGTCGCGAAGTATGGGCGCTGGTTTGGCGTGCCGGGTCCGGTCTACACATTCGAAGACATGTTCGGTAATCGGTCGCCGGCGCCGTTTAGCGTCGAACTGGTCGGCATCTACGCGATAAAGGACGTCTATTACGGCTGGCGTCTGTTCGAATGGCAATACGAGCAAATGGCGAATGCGCCGAGCGCTGACGGAAAGGGGCGGCTACTCGAATGCTACGCGCTAATTGACTCGAAGCTTCCGGAGACAGACGTATTCATGGCGGGATGCGGGTTCGAAATCGACCTCGACGGGCTGGCCGCGCTCGAAGCCGAGTTTACACCGAAACTGGAAGAAGCGCGATCGGCCGTGTTCGAATCGTACGGAATCGACGCGGAGTTCGTACGCAAAATGGACCGAACCATTCACGCGAAAAAGGTTGCGGACTGGATCGAGGCGCAGCGAAAGAGGAGCGCCAGGCATGCGGAAGCCGTCGCGAAGGTACGCGCCACAATCGCGGCGGATGAGGTGGCCGGCAAAACGAAGATGAAGCGTTATGCGGACGCGGTGGCGCGCTTGGCTACGCTTGAGGCCGAAGTCCTGGCGCCGGCTGACGAAGAACACGCGCCGCTATTTACGGAGGAGTTTTCGATTACGAACGGAAACCATCTCGCGTATCTCATCTACGACCACCTCGGCATTCGCGACCGGACCGGCCAGTTTAAGCGCGGTAAGTCGCGATCAACCGCGGCAGACGTACTCGATGCGTACTACGAAGAGGAAGAGGCGCTTAAACCGCTGGCAACCGTTGCGGCGTACGAGAAGCTGCTGAATACGTATGTTACTAAAATCCCGAAAGCGCTCGAAGCTGACGGACGCTTGCATAGCGAGTTTAAAGCGGGCGGGACCGCGACAGGACGTTATTCCAGCGCCGGTTATAGCGGACGCCCTATCGACATTCTTGACGAGTTTAAAACGGAGGTGGACGCTGCTCCGTGGAACTGATGATAACTGACACCAACTATCACGCGATTGTCCGAAAGCTTATCGCCGACGATCGGAAGGTACCGAAGGGAAATAATCTTCAAAACCTTCCTTCAAAGGGTGCCGGCACTCAAGTACGTAACTGCTTCATCCCTAAACGAGGTCATACGTTCGTCGGCGCTGATTTGGGTCAAGTGGAGCCTAGAATAATGGCTTCTATTATGTACGAACGATACGGCGACAATTCCATGCGCCAGATTTTCGTAGACGGCACGGACTTATACACGACTCAGGCCGTTATGACGTTCGGCCTCGAAGAGAAGTATTGCGTCGACAAGGCGTACGATCCGACCGGTACGTACCAGCCAAGGAAGCTCATGAAGACCGGAGTTCTCGCGAAGGCATACGATCAGTCGGCGAAATCCTTCGCGAAGAAGATGGGCGTTTCGGAAGATGTCGCGGAAATGTTCTTCGAGCGCTTTGACCGAGCCTTTCCGTCTTTCTCTCCGATGGTGGCGGACATACGCGATTTTATGCGGCGCCACGGTTACGTCGAGACGCTGTATGGTCGAAAGCGCCGGTTTCCGGATTACGCATCGGTTGCGGCCGCCCAGGCGAAGAACGAGCAGCGATTAATCCGGCTGTACACCGAGCGTAAGCAGCTTCGTAGCAAAGCGGTCCTGACACCGGCCGACGACCGCAAAATGACCGCGATTCAGGACGAGATCGACATCCTCGCTGAGAAACGCGGCCTAATCGGATACTGGGAGCGCGCAGCATTCAACGCGGTCATACAGGGGACCGGCGCCGACATTCTGAAGATGAACGGTAATCGTAATGCTCGCGAATGTAAGGCGCGCGGCTGGGAGTTTAACGCGTCCATTCATGACGAAATAAAAAACTCGATTCCGAACGAACAACTCACGCCAGAAGCGATCGAACTCATACGCGACATCATGACGAAGACGGCGGAGCTTTCGGTACCTCTCGTAACGGATATCGTAATCGAGCCGCGTTGGATGCAGGAGTACGCGCCGGATGAGTGGGATTACGAGAATTGCCGCCCGCTGCCGAAGTTTGCGAACAAATACGAATAAGGAGGCGGTTAATTGAGCGCACTATTCCGAAAGGTAGGCGGCATGTCTCGCGGCGACCGCTTGGTTAACGATTTCCTAACGCAGATGGACGCGTATTACGCCTCGCCTGCGTCCGGCTTCTACGACAACGCGATCAGCCGCCGTTACTACGAACAAAAATTGCGCCATCTCAAGTTTACGCCGTATCCGAACGACGGCCTCGTAACATTCGGCGCGTCCGGTACGAACCTCTGCGATCGGCAGCTCGTGTTCAAAAACGATAAGGCTACGCGTCCGGAAAAATCCGATGACATTCCGTTTAGAGGGCGGCAGCGGCGGCTTGGCACGGCAGTCGTCGATTACATTCAGCTCGACATCGTTCATATGCCGAAGCGACTCGGTAAGGGCGCGCTGTTTACGATGGCCGAGCGCAAAAACACGGACATGTTCGGAAACGTGACGTTTGAGTGGGATTTCGAAGAGGCTGCGCAGGAACGCAAGGTATTCGAGTACCCGCATCCAGAAACGGGTGAACTCGTCCAATTCGCAATCACCGCCAAGCCCGACGGTAAGTTCGATTATGCGCCGGACGGCTCGCGCATCATCTTTGAATACAAAACGAAGGCATCCGGCCTACGCGCCATGAACGGTAAACTCGATTACAAAGGCGCTCAGGATGATCACGTCCGCCAGGTAACGGCCGAAGCGATCATCTTCGGGATCAACGAAGCGCTAATCGTATACGAGTCGACGCAAAAGCCGGCGTGGTTTAGCGATGAGGAGCGAACGAGCGTTACGAAGGGACAGAAGACGTGGGCTGACGGACAGCCTCGACCGGATCTGCGCGCTTTCTACGTCGAGATAACGGACGACATGAAGAACGCGCTTCTCTCGGATTTGGCGCGTCAGGCAGCGCTTGTATACGAACAACGGGCGGGCGGCGCGGTTCCTGACGTAACAATTGAGATGACCGATAGCTGCGGATTCTGCGCGTTCAGCGGTCATTGCAAGGCGACGTTAACCGCGGAGAACAAAACGGTGCTCAAGCGGCAGGAAAGCGCGATGGCTGCGTCGAGTATGGCGGGCAAAGCGGAACACCGTAATCTTACGACATATCTCGAAGGAGTGAGCGCGTGAAGAACGATTTACTCGTATTCCTCGCGTTAGGGCAACTAGCTGAGCAGTGGGGCGTCGATGTTAATGAAGCGCTCGGCGATGATGTTGTTACGAAACTTGAAACGCTTGTCGCTCAAATACCCGCCGCTGACGAAACAACGAACGTAGCTTCGATGGAATTATTGGCGGAATTACTTCGCAAACAAGCCGTTTTAGTTCTCGGAGGTGGCGCCGAATGAACGCAATCGCACGTATCGCCCGCGGCGCCATCGTAATTGGAGCGTGTATCGCGATCGGCTACGTTTGGTACCTGATCGCGTCGGTCATTTTCGTGGTCAATCCGGTCGCCGCCGGAATCATCGCTGTAGTCGCGGCCGCACTCGTTTGGCTGGCGGGAGGTGACGGAGACGGCGAAGACGACGAAAAGTAAACCGCAGCTATACGCCGGCCTCGACCTATCGCTTACCTCGCCAGGCTTCGCAATTATATCCGTGGACCAAAATTCCGAAGGACACCGCATCCCCTCGCTAGTCGAAGTATCCGTCATCAAAACGGATACCTCCGAAACTCAACCGCTGCGCTACGAAGTCATCGAAGCACACGCGCTCCTATTCTTCCGCAAGTATACCGGCCTGACAGCGATCATTCGCGAGGTATGGCCGCCATCCCGTAACTACGCTCAGAACGATAAACTCCACGGCGCATGGTCGGCGGTCGATCGCGCGCTGTCCCGCCTCGGCCTCGCAGTTACCGAAAACCTGACGCCATCGACCGTTAAGAAGACGGTGGCCGGAAAGGGAACCGCCGAGAAGCTCGAAGTGGCAGCGGCCGTATCGCGAATACTCCGCCTGGAAGACCGGAAGTGGGCGCCCGGCTACGATGACTCCGATGCGTGTGCGGTTGCCTTGGCGTACCTGATTCGCGACGGCCTTATAGACGTCCGTTAGGGCGTAAATTAATCGGAGAGGTGAGCGGACATTAAAACGAGTGAAGCAGATTTTAACGTAGTTCTCAACGGCGACTGTCTCGAAGTATTGCGGGGTCTTCCGGGTGCATCCGTCGATTCCGTCGTGACCGATCCGCCATACGGATTATCGAAAGAGCCGAACGCGGCCGAAGTGCTGACGAAATGGATCGCGGGTGAGCCGTACGACCACGGTCATGGCGGATTCATGGGCAAGGCGTGGGATTCGTTCGTACCGCATCCGGACGTATGGAAGGAGGTGCATCGCGTTCTAAAGCCGGGCGGGTATGCGCTGGTATTCGCTGGTACACGGACGCAGGATTTAATGACGGTTTCTCTGCGGCTGGCGGGCTTCGAGGTCCGCGACGTCATCGAATGGCTCTATTTCAGCGGCTTCCCTAAGTCGATGGACGTTAGCAAGGCGTTAGACAAACGCGCCGGAGCTGAGCGTGAGAAGGTACGTCACAAGGCACGCCCTGAAACGAGCGGTACAATGTCAGGTAGTAGTGATACGCGCCCGTGGATCGAAGAAAGCCGCAAGCGTGGATACCACGAGGTCGACGGGAAAATTCCGGTAACTGATCTCGCCCGGCAATGGGACGGCTGGGGAACGGCGCTCAAGCCCGCGCATGAGCCGATTATCGTTGTCCGGAAGCCGTTGGCCGGAACGGTCGCGGATAACGTTGAACGGCACGGAACGGGCGCGATTAATATTGACGGGTGCCGTATCGGACGCGTTGAAAGCGATCGAGCGGAATACGGAGTAAGCGGCGACGAGCCGAGCCATACCGGAGACACAAACGGACACACCTACGGAATCTATGGCCGTGTCGCGTATGTTCCGAACGAATCCGGACGATTCCCCGCTAACGCCATCACGACGGACGCCGACGCTTTCTATTCGCCATACTTCAACGTAAGCCCACGCGAGATATCGAAGAAGGCGAGCAAAGCGGACAGGGGTGCAGGCAACACGCATCCGACCGTTAAGCCTACGGACCTAATGGCGTGGCTCGTGCGCCTGGTAACGCCGCCGGGCGGGACTGTTCTTGATCCGTTCGCCGGTTCCGGCAGCACGTTAGTCGCAGCCAAGCGCGAAGGTTTCAATTTCATCGGAATCGAGCGCGAGCCGGAATACGTCGAAATCATCAAGGCGCGGACTGGTACGGAATGATCGTCGCCTACCATTCGCTGACCGGTAACGTACGCCGCTTTGCCGAAAGAACCGCGTTCCCATCCGTCCAGATTACGCCCGGCCTGCGCGTCGAAGAACCGTTCGTACTCGTAACGCCGACGGTCGGATTCGGACGCGTGCCGGACCAGGTGGCGGCGTTTTTAGCGGGATCGGGCCGCCATATGATCGCAGTCGCGGCGAGTGGCAATCGGAATTTTTCGTCTGCGTACGCGGCGGCGGGCGACCATATTAGCGGTTATTACGGAGTTCCGCTGCTCCTGCGTTTTGAGCTCGCGGGAACTGACGAAGATGTACGAAAATTTAACGAGGCGGTGACGGCTTTATTCCGAGCTATATCGAATTAAACAACGAAGTTATGAAGCGCGGCGAGGACGGATTCTTCCAACTCGAAAAGGACGCGGAGGCTGTACGCGAGTTTATGGCGGAGGTGGCAGCGAAGACGAAGCGCTTCGATACGCCGATGGAGCGTATTCGATGGCTCGTGGATTACGAGTTCTATTACGGAGAAGTTGAGTCGCAATATGACGTACACCAACTCGTAGGAATCCACGATATATGCGACGCGTACGACTTCCGGTTCGCTTCGTTTATGGCCGCGTCCAAATTCTATAAGGACTACGCGCTGCAGACGAACGATAAGTCGCAGTATCTCGAAACGTATGCGCAACACGTCGCCATAGTCGCGTTATATCTCGGTCAAGGCAATTATGCGCTGGCCGAACGCCTGGCGCGATCGATGATGGAGCAGCGCCTGCAGCCCGCCACTCCAACGTTCCTTAACGCAGGACGAGCGCGCCGCGGCGAGATGGTATCGTGCTTCCTGCTTGAGGCGGACGACTCGCTGAATTCGATCAACTACGTGTTGTCGACGTGTATGCAGTTGTCAAAAATCGGCGGAGGAGTCGCGGTCAACCTTTCGAAGCTGCGCGGTCGGGGCGAGCCGATAAAGGGCGTAGAGGGTGCGGCGAAGGGCATTATGCCGGTGCTAAAGCTGATGGAAGACGCGTTTAGTTACGCGGATCAGATGGGTCAGCGTAAAGGGTCCGGCGCTGCGTACTACAACATCTTCGGATGGGACGTAGTCGAGTTTTTGGACACGAAAAAGATTAACGCCGATGAAAAGGCGCGCCTCAAAACGCTGTCCATCGGCTTGATCGTACCGCGCAAATTCTACGAACTGGCCCGTGATAACCGGCCCCTCCACGTATTCGCACAGCACTCCGTATTTAAGGCGTACGGCGCGCACCTCGACGATATGGACATTACGGAAATGTACGAAGAACTCCTCGCCAATCCAGCGGTCAAGAAGCGCGAGATTATGTCGGCGCGCGACATGCTGACGAAGATTGCGACGACGCAGCTCGAATCCGGCTATCCGTACATTATGAATCGCGATAACGCCAACGAAGGGCATCCGCTGGCTGCAATCGGCACCGTGAAGATGTCAAACCTTTGTACGGAGGTGTATCAGCTACAGGAGTCGTCGACCATCGGTAACTTCGGCGAACCGTCCGTAATCCGCCGCGATATCTCGTGCAATCTCGCGAGTCTAAACATCGTCAACGTAATGGAGTCCGGCAAGGTTCGCGAATCTGTCCACGAAGGTATCGAAGCGCTGACCGTCGTCTCCGATATCTCGCGCATTGAGAACGCGCCTGGCGTGCGTTTGGCGAACGATGAGCTCCATTCCGTAGGACTTGGCGCGATGAACCTGCACGGTTATCTCGCGAAGAATAAGATCGCCTACGATTCCGAAGAGGGACGCGATTTCGCCCGTACATTCTTCGCGATGATGAACTATTACTCGCTGGAGAAATCGGCCGCCATCGCACGCGAGCGCCGGATTACGTTTAAGGACTTCGCCAAGTCTACGTATGCGGATGGAACGTATTTTACGAAATATCTAGCGGAAGACTTCGCTCCACGTACGGACCGAGTCGCGGAGATGTTCGCCGGCATCGATATTCCGTCGCCGAACGATTGGGCAACGCTCAAGGATACCGTAATGGAATACGGACTCTATCACGCGTACCGGCTCGCGATTGCCCCGACGCAGAGTATTTCGTATATCCAGAACGCGACAAGCAGCGTCATGCCGATCGTCGAACTCATCGAGGAGCGTACGTATGCGAATGCGACTACATTCTATCCGATGCCGTTCCTGAGCGCGGAGACGCAATGGTTTTATAAGAGCGCTTATAAGATGGATCAGGCGGCTGTCATCGATATGGTCGCGGAAATCCAGGCGCACGTCGACCAGGGAATCAGCGCGATTCTTCACGTCAATAGTGACGTAAGTACGCGGGAGCTGTCGCGCTTCTACGTTTACGCGGGACATCGTGGCTTGAAGGGGCTGTATTATACTCGGACAAATCTGCTGAGCGTCGAACAATGTACATCCTGCGCGGTGTAACGAAAGGAGAGCGATAGCCAACGATGACAATTTCGATTAGTAATTGGAACGCGCAAGAAGACGTAACGACTCAGCTATGGGCGCAAAATCTGCTCCAATTCTGGAGCGACGAAGAGTTCCCGATATCCGATGACAAGTCGGTATGGGACGCGCTGGGTGACACTGAACGTACCGTTTATAAGCGCGTGTTGGCGGGCCTGACCGCGCTGGACACGCTGCAGAATAAAGAGGGGATGCCGCTAATCGCTCGCCATGTCGAAGATCCGCGCGCCGCCGCGGTCCTCTCATTCATGGGCATGATGGAAGGTATCCACGCGAAATCCTACTCCACGATTTTCACTACGCTCCTCACCGGTGCTGAGGCGGACTATATGCTCGACGTTTGGGCGCCGTCTCAGCCGAACATCCGCTATAAATACGAAACCATCTCCGCCGCCTACCGCGAGCTGCTGCGCGATGAGCCGTCCGATTACGCGCTGTATATGGCGATGGTCGCGTCCGTCCTCCTCGAAACGTTCCTGTTTTACTCCGGCTTCTATTATCCGTTATACCTCGCCGGCTCCGGCAAGATGACGTCATCCGGCGAAGTCATCAATAAAATTCTGATGGACGAATCGATTCACGGCCTATACGTCGGATATCTGGCGCAGCAGGTTCGCGCCAAGCTTACGGATACCGAGCGCGAATTGGCCGACATCGCCATGGCGGACATGCGCGAACGCCTCTACGAAAACGAGGCCGCCTATACGGCGCTGATATACGACGAACTCGGCTTGACCGCCGATGTGCTTCGCTATGTTCGTTACAACGCGAATAAAGCGATGATGAACCTCGGCCTGCCGCAGGTCTACGAGGAGGAAGCGTTCAGCGCGATCGTCCAGAACGGCATAACGGTCGGCACGAAGCAGCACGATTTCTTCTCGAAGAAAGGGAACGGCTATGTGCGAGCGATGAACGTAGAGCCGGTTCGCGACGAAGACTTCATTTTCGAAAAGGGGCGCTAACTATGCCGATGCCGAAAGACACGCTGTTCTTCGGATTCGCACCGAAGCTGACCGGCGAGCAGCGCGTATACGTCGATTCGATATTCGACCGCCAGATTACGTTCGTAAATGCGCGGTCCGGCACCGGTAAGACTACGCTGGCGGTGGCGGCGGCCAAACTGATCGGCAAGCCGCTAGTCTACGTGTTCAGTCCGGTCGAAGAGGGCCGCATGGGATTCCGGCCGGGAACGCAGCGCGAAAAGGAGGCGGCCTACATTACGCCGCTTACCGATGCGCTTTACGAAATCGGCGAGAATCCGGCGAAGGTGATTTACGATCCGGATAACGTAGAGGCGCAAAAACGCGGCGACGTATGGGTGTATCCGATGAGCCACGTATTCGCGCGCGGAATGAATTTGAAGGGTAAAACGGTCATTCTCGATGAGTCGCAGAATATGACGCGCGGTGAACTGAAGAAGATATTGACGCGTATCCATGACGACTGCCGCGTTATTGTAATCGGCCATACGGAGCAATGCGACCTTCCGCAGCCGGGCAAATCCGGATTCGCGCCGTATATCGAACACTTCCGCGGGGAGCCGTACGCATCCGTATGTGAGCTTACGGTCAATTTCCGCGGTCAGCTCGCACAAAAGGCGGACGAATTTGCGTGGTAAGTGTGCGAAACCGGCCGAGCGCGGTGTCATAGTCAGTAGATAGACGTACTACATCCGGTTGGACGGCGTCATAGACGATAAGGAGGCGGTTGGATGACAACGAAAATAATCGCGACGACATCGCGGATGCACTGGGGATACCGGAGGGGTGACGTACTTGTGGTCGACCGCGTTTCTCCAGGCGGTATTGCTTACGTCGCGCAAAACGAATCTCGGCCGGACAATTACGGAAGGGGCTACGCGCTTGTTCACAGAGAAGATTGCCGCTTTGCTGACGAAAAGCCGCGCAAGGTAACGTTCATTAGCGTGCTGGCCGCGTTGCTTGGCGTCTATTGGGCGGCGGTACTCATCGCGTATCTGTGCGGATACGAGCCGCCCGTAACTGCTATCGCTTCCGCATTCGCACTCAGCGCGATCGATATGTTCGTAGTAGCAGCGAAAGGAGCGCGACAATGACCCTCAGCGTTAACATTCGCAAGCTGCATCCGGACGCCGTCGTACCGGTAACCGACAAATTGACACATATTTTCGAAATGCAGAAAACTCTTGACGACCGTATTATTTCGGAACGTGGTGTGGACGGCACGCTCGAAGACTGGGTGATGGGCATTACGATTGCAATGGACTCCGAAATTGATGAAATTCGGCGCGAAGTCAATTGGAAGTGGTGGAAAAATCCGAAGCCAATAGACGTCGATGCGTTAAAGAGCGAAGTAATAGACTTATGGCACTTTCTCGTCAGTCTTTCAGAAAAAGTCGGACTTAGTGCTGAGGAAGTTTACGCGGCTTATTGTACTAAGAACGCCGAAAACCACGCCAGACAAGAAGGACGTAGTGATAAGTCCGGATACGAGGTGGTCAGAAACTGAAAAAACATTTCTTAAACTGCGCTTGGTGTGGTGTTTCATTCGTGGTTAAGCCATCACATGCGGATAAAAGAAAATGCTGTTCACGAAAATGCAGCTCTCGTAGAAAATCGGAGATGTATGCCGGTAACAGGAACCCCAACTACGGAAACAGGCAAGAAAATTGTGCTGTTTGGAAAGGCGGAAGAAAAATATCCAACTATGGGTACGTTCTTCTAAATATGCCCACTCATCCTAACTCCCGGAGAGACGGTTACATCTTAGAACATAGGTTTGTAATGTCTGAACACTTAGGGCGCCCGCTAAAAGACGATGAGCATGTACATCACATTGACGGCAATAAGACGAATAACCACATAACTAACCTTTCAGTTACTACTCGGTCTGACCATACGAGACTCCACAATCTAGATAAAATAATTACGAGGGACTGTGTAGGCAGAATAAACAGAGTGCACGTAAGGAGGACGAGGATTGAACGTTAAACTAATCGCGCATACTGCGTTATCGGACGAGTTTGTGTCCGAGTTAACTTCGATGGAGTGGGACGAAGGCGGGCCGTCTTATTCTGTGCCGTACGATAATGAGCGCGCAGCCGTTGCCTTGACCGCTATCCGAACTTGCTACAGCGCGCTGAAGCCCGCCGATATCCTCGCAACTGAGGGGCGTAAATACTTCGGCCAATCCGCGTCCGACGGCGAAGGAGGCGCCGAGTCCGACCGCCTGTTCCGGCACATTATCCGTAGCAAACACACATCTACGCTGGAGCATATTACGTACACGTTCGCTATTGAAGGCGTATCGCGGTCGCTCCTCGCGCAGTTGACGCGCCACCGCATCGGATTCAGCTTCAGCGTCCAATCGCAGCGTTACGTTAAATTCGGAAGTGGCGATAAGAGCGCCGGCTTCGATTACGTGACGCCGGTTAGCGTCGATGGTCGCGATGTTCCCGGAACAAACCGCTACGACGACGTTGCACTATCCATTCGGCACGATCCGCTCAAAGCATACGAAGTTTACGAAGACGCGATGATTGCCGCACAAAAGGCGTACGACGCGCTACGTGCCGCAGGAGTCCCCGCCGAAGACGCGCGCTATGTCCTTCCGAACGCGGCCGCCTGCAACATCGTCATGACCGCCAATCTGCGCGCCCTGATCGAGTTTTACGATAAGCGGCGGCCGGGCAACGGTGCTCAGGCGGAGATTGCGGAATTAGCGGAAAAGATTCGCGAAGAGGTAACGAAGGTTGACGCATGGGCGGTAGGATTTTTCAACGTAAAGGAGACGGTATAAATGGCGAAAATCGACGGACGCAAGGCGCGCATTACGAACTGGCGGAACTGGTACGATTGTTTCGGGGAATGCGCGCAAAAACTCGGTTATCCGGATGCGGTTAAGTCTCGTCGAACACGTAGGGACCCGGTTAATGACGAAATTGTAACGCTCTTAGCTTGCGATGAGGTGGGCGGATTATCTGGCGCGATATGGGCCGTAGAAGCAACGGATGGCGAGCGTTACCTTATCGGACAGCGCGGCCTTGAAATCCTCCCGCTCACAACCGAGCAGCTAATCGAAGCCAAGCGCAAATCGATCGCGACTCTCAGCGAAGAACTCGCCACCCTGGAAGCGCAACTTGCCGAAGAGAAGCGCGCCAACCAACCGAAGGTCGGCGATTACGCTCGTGTAACGGACATAGGCCACCGCTCGGCAGACGTAAGTTTAGGCGTTGTCGTACGCGTGGATTCGATTGTTAACGGAAGCCGCCCGTATAAAGTGTCGAAATTGTTCGGCTCAATAGATGAATGGGATTACGTCGCAAATGTCGAGCGCCTCACGCCCGACGAAGCACGAGCAGCTCTTATAGCGGAAGTCGATTCGCTGTTTCGGTAAAACAGGCAATTATCGAAACGCGACCGAAAGAAACGCGCAAGCTCCCGGACGGCAATCCGGAGGGATGGCGTACTAAAATAACGGAGGCGAACGAATGAATAACGTAAACGTAACGGTTTTGCGCGATGAGAAGCTGGGCGGAATTGAGCGCGAGTATACGGAGGTTAAGCGGCTGGCGTGCGTCGGTGAGCGCATTAAGATCGTTAACGCGTGGATGACTTACGGAACCTACGACAATGGCGCAGTCTTTACTGTTGATCGTGTAAGTGGCGGGAGTGTTTACGTAAACTTGGCGAAATTCCCAGGTGGTAATAGCGGAGGTTATATCTCTAAGCGTGAATACGTAGTCCTCGATCCGACCGAAATCGTGCGCATCGGCGGCGAGCGCTTCCGCATGGTCGACCGCAAGGCGGCGGTGGGCGAGCGCATCATTATCGTAGCTACGGCCGATAGGCGGTGGAAGAATGGCGCAGTATTTACCGTCAGGGAATCGGAGCCATCCGGGGTATGGATTAAGCATCCGGAAGGAAACATCGGCGGTAAAGCGGGCGTATTTCATCGCGAATACCGCGTACTTGAACCGCTTGCATCCGCCGCAGCTCCGCCTTCTACGTCCGGTCCCGCCGATCTAACCGAAGTCGTGGCGAACCTGGCGCGCCGTGTTGCCGAGCTTGAGCGCCTGATCGCGCCGTCGCAAGTAGCGAGAGGCACCGTACCTAATCGCCGACCATCGTTCCTGAAACCGACGCGTGACGAAATCGTTCAGCGCGCGAAGGATGACGTGGCCGCGCTGGAGACGACGTACCAAAGCGCATGGAGTAGCGGAGGCGCATCGTTCTGGCCGCAAGCTTGCGCGAAACAAGGGTATTCGCCGGTACATTACGTTGAGTACGTCATTAACCGCGAAAAGCGCACCGTTGTAGCGCTCATTCGTAGACTGCGCGATAAGTCCGTTTACTACAAAGGCATCGCCAAGTGCGCGCCGGACGACGTATTCAACGCACATATCGGCCGCGCGATCAGCCTTCGCCGCGCGCTCGGCCTCGAAGTTCCGGCGGAGTATACAAGCGCGCCGCAGCCGACGGAGCCGCGCGTAGGGGATATCATCCGTAACGGCTTGGGAAAAAGGCGCGTGGTCTACGCCGTCCGTCCGAAAATGAGAACATACGGCGTTGGTGCGGGGGAAGCGTTTGTTTCTGCGGATAAAGGTCTTACTTACGTTGACGATAGCAACTACGAGTTTTGGACGCATATTCAGTTCGTCACGATCATCGACGACAGCCGAGAGGAAACGGAGGTGAGCGCTTGATGGGCTGCCATTTAAAGGGGCGGCTTAGTGAAGACTATAAAGACCCTACTTGGTTACGTGAAAAGTACACCGAGGGGGAGTTGAGTAGTAAAGAAATAGGCGACATTTGCGGAGTCAATGAAAACACCATTCGATACTTTATGAAAAAATACGGCATCCCCAGCAGAACCGGTCGTGATCGAGCGACCTCTAGGCTGCGGGAGAAATGGTCGGAAGAACGAAAGGGATTCCCAACATGGAATACCGGTTTAGCTGGTAAATACGAAAAGTGGACAAAAAGAGGGCAAGAGGCGCCGGGCTATAAAGGCGGAGTCGCACACAATGCAAGTGGTGGCTACCGGAAAGTACTTGTTGCCGATCACCCATGCGCGGATAAAAATGGTTATGTTTTTGAACATCGCCTCGTCTGTGAAGTAGCCTTAAAGAGATACCTAACCCCCAATGAGATCGTCCATCACCGCGATGGAAATAGGAAAAACAACACCCCTAGCAATTTGTTTGTATTTTCTAGTAATTCCCAACACATAAAGTTTCACCATGCAAAGAGGAAGAATGGCTTTCTAACCGAGGAGGAGTTCTGTGATAAAGCAGGGTACTCGTATAGCAATTTGCGGCAAAATTAGAAGCGGTAAGGATACTGCAGGCCAATACATTTGTGAAAAATACGGGCATAAGCGATTCGGATTTGGAGATGGCTTATGGGAAATCTGCTATAGGCTATTCCCTGAACAGTTTATAGACAGTGACGAAAATCCGGTAAAACCTCGCGCGTTACTACAGGGAGTTGGCGAATCTTTGCGGACTTTCTCTAGAGATGTTTGGGTAAATGACTGCTTTCGGAGAATTAATGAGCCTATTTATTTTAAAGACGTTAACGAGCCGTTCCTTCCTCCGGAAAAAGTCGTTATAACCGACTTAAGGCAACCGGCGGAGTACGAACGCTGCCGCGCAGAAAATTTCTTAATCATCCGCATAACCGCCCCCGAAGCACTCCGCATTCAGCGCGCTATAACCGCCTCCGACACGTTTAACCTCCGCGACCTTACGCATCCAACCGAAAGCCACATCGATAGCTTCGCGGTCGACTACGAAATAGAAAATAGCGCCACACCTGCGAATTTGTACGCGCAGATTGACGCTATTATGGCGAAACTATCCGCTACTTCTCCGGCAGAAAAATAAGCCAACCGTCCTCTTCCGTTTCAAAGTGATATTTCCGCGCTTTTCTCACTATCTTCGTCTTCTCGTAAAATTTCCGCGCACTCGTATAAAGCCGCGCGTCAAACTTATTCGCTGTTTCAGGCGCCATTCCAACTTTATTAGGCTGGGCAAGCGCGATAGCTCCGGTCGTTGCGTCGTAGCCGAGAACCAGCCGGACGCCTTCGCGCCATCCCTGCATTTCCGCGAGATCGGCCGAAAGTCTTATGCGGCGCTGCTTGTCCGTTGTTATGTACGGATTAAATCTCGATACGGGTTCGATGTTAAATCGCTTTGGCTTTTGCACATTCAGCGTTATCACGTCCTCAGACGATATGTTAACGCTATTTTATCGCAGAAACCTGCGTGTTACAAACATTTACATTTACGAAGGAGTGACGAGTATTGACGTTTAAGTACATCGAACTTTTCGCGGGCATTGGCGGATTCCGCAGCGCGCTCGATCCGCTGGGCGGCGAATGCGTATTCGCGAGCGAGATTGATCCGTTCGCTACGAAATCATACCGAGCGCTGTATAGCGGAGCCACGGAACTACACGGCGACATTACGCAGATTGGTGCCGCCGACATACCGGACTTTGACGTCCTCGTCGGAGGCTTCCCGTGTCAGGCATTTAGTGTCGCGGGCCAGCGCAAAGGATTCGAGGATGCACGCGGTACGTTGTTCTTCGAGATTGCGCGTATAGCTGCCGCAAAACAGCCGCGCCTTATGCTGTTGGAAAACGTTAAGGGACTACTGTCCCATGACGGCGGGCGGACGGTCGAAACGATGGCGGCCGTGCTGAATCATACCGGTTACGCGATCGACTTCAACGTCCTCAACTCGAAGTATTTCGGAGTTCCGCAGAATCGCGAGCGTATCTTCATTGTCGCGAGCCGGGACGCAGAACATGCGGATTGGGACATACAGGGCTCGGGAGTTGTCGCGAAAAGTAAGCGGCGCATTCAGGCGCTCGGCATTCGCACGTTCAACTTCGACTGGCCGGCGAATAGCGCGGTAATGACGCGGCTGCGGGATATATTGGAGGCTAACGTTGACGAGCGTTATTACTTGTCGGAGGAGAAGACGGCGAGGTTGATTGCGCAGTTAAATGAACGCGGACTGGTGAGCGATTCCGATGACTGTGAAATGATCGGTCATGTTGACGGGGTTAACGGTCATGACATTTGCAGGCGCGTTTATACGCCGACAGGCGTTGCGCCGACAATACCGACCGGTACGAGTGGCAATACAACGCCAAAAATAGCGGAATTTACAGTGTTACAGAAGACAGCGAGTTGGACAACGACCGTTAAGTTTGACGAAACCGGAACGCTTCAAGCCGCGCGACTTGATAAGGTTCCGCAAGTGGTTACGAAGCCGTCTCTTCCGCATATTGATGGCAAACGCATCGTATATGGGCTTGACGGGATTTCCTATTACTATTACGACGATGAGGAAACCGAGATTCGCGCAGTACTAACGCCGGACCGCGAAGAAACACGTCAGGAGGGGCGGAGATTTAAAGGTAACGACGAGGCTGCCTTTACGCTTAATACGCAGGACAAGCACGGGATAGCTGTCGGGAAGTTTCCGCGCTATCGCATCCGCAAGCTTACGCCGCTCGAATGCTGGCGCCTACAAGGCTTTACAGACGCGCAACACGCTACGGCGGCAACCGCTGGCGTGTCGGACTCGCAGCGCTATAAACAGGCGGGCAACGCCGTTACTGTGAACGTAATCCGGGCGCTAGGCGAGCGCCTTGTACCGCTATTAACCGCGAATTCGAGCGAAACAGGCAATCGCTCTAATCGCGTAGAGGAGGCCGTCTAATGGGCGCTAGGAACGTTGACCTAACGAAAGACACACGCAAATATGCTGTCACCTACGCACTCAACTCGGCCGACGGCGTTAAGAAGCTGCTGCGCGACCGCCATAAAATCGGCTTGCGGCGTTTTGCGGGCGATACGGCAGCCAGCGATATTCTTATCGATCTTCACTCGGCAATCGAATCCGCCGGCCTTACCGATCGCCAGGCGGAAGCAATCGCACTCGTATACGGACTCGACGTTACGCAGGCGACGGCGGCGCGTGTAATGGGGATCACGCAGCAAAACGTTGCGGTAAACGTCGATGCTGGCGTTGAAAAGCTCGCCGCCGTCTTCAGGCGCTGGGAATACGGCGAGGTTACGGTCGAAGTAGAAACGGAGGACACCGATGGGGGAGTCGTATAAAGAGGCATTTGTTGACGCCGTTAGCGAAATTATCGCGCAGGATATCGAAGATCGGCCGGAGAGAATCGCAGCCATTCACGGACTGACGGAGGCTTACGTTGAGGATATCGGAGAACGCCCGGACGCCGCGCAGCTCGAGCGCCTGGCCGATTATATTCTACGCGAAGAACTGGCCGATCCTAACCCGTACAAAATGACGCACGAAGAATATCCGTTTATGAGCGAGTGGCAATTCGAACTTAGGCGCGATAGGGAGACGGGCATGAAGGCGGCTGAGCACGCTGGAACAGACGGACGCGACCACCGCAAGCCTACGAAGCGCCGCCGCACGAATTACGAGAACTGGCGAGTCGATAAAGACGCTCACGGGCGTAACAAGGCGCGCCAAGACCAGTATAAACGCGATACTTCGCCCGGCCCGCTTATTACGTATTCCTTGCGCGATACAGGCGGCGAGTTCAAGCCGGAGTTTACCGAGGCTCGGACGCAGGCGGGGCGCTGGCATCGTCTACTAGCGCAAGGATAGCGCCGGGTTCCACGTCAAAGTAAACGCATAGCTTTGCGATAAGGTCGCGCGGATAACGCTCCATTTCGTCATTGTATAGTTGGCGTACACTTTCGAAACGGTAGTCGATGTCACGCGCGATTTCTCGTATGGAGACGCCGCGGGCTTCGGCCAGGGCGCGTAGATTGGATCGTATTTGCAACGGGAACACCTCCGGTATGATACGAGTTTACCCTGACGCGAAAAAAGAGTCAATTACGTATTGACACGCTAAAGGAGTCGGTGTAATATTGACACTAAAAACGAGTCAAACAAACGGAGGCGAGCGAAATGATTCTAGTGTTGGCGTGGATTGGCGCAACAGTTACGGTAATAACGATGATTGAGCGGGCGCCGGAGATGAACGATCATGTATAAGCGCGATGTGCTCCGCATTGTCTACTATACGCGCAAAGTTCGCCAAGCAACGGAAAGAGGAGCGCATGTGCCGCGTAACCGTGTATCGCGTCTGCTTGCGTATAAGGCTGCGATGAATGAGCGCCTGGAGGCGGAAAGGAGGCGGCCGTTGTGGTAGCGAAGTATACGCATGGGAAACGAATCGGGCGGGCTCTTTACGTGAGGACGCGCGGCGGTAATTGGGTGGATTTGCGGCTGGCTTGCGCGGTAAATTACGAGGGGGTAGCGATGAAAGTAGATTACAGTTCGGTAAGCAGAGGAGGGCGCCCATGAGTAACGAACAGCAGCCATACGGAGAAGGCGGGGATTGCAGGTGTATCCATTGCGGGATACCGGACAGCCGGACATGGGTGTGTGAACGGTGCCAGAAGGAGCAGGACGTTCGCGCACGCAAATCCCTCCGCAAAGATACTATGCCCACACAGCAGCGCATGACGCCGGAGCAGATGGCGGAGATCGTGCAGCGCGTGGAATTGCTGGACGAAGCCTACCGGGATTATGACGAGGACGCCGATATCGCGGACATGCAAGAGTCGCTGAAACACAACCGATCCCTCCTAGCCGAGGTACAGCGCCAGCAGGACGAAAAGCAGCGCTTATGCGATTGGCTTACGCACTTTGCCGTAGGTGCCCAACGCGAAGCAGAAACGCAATCTGACCGCGATCGAGCGATGTACGCCGAAGGCGGGGCGCATGTCGCTCGCGAACTCGTTCGGATGATTCAAAGCGGAAGATTCACGAAGGCCGGTGTTTCTTAACCGGTCATTTTTTCCGCTTGCGCACCGAACATACATTCGTTATATAATGGCGATATACGATCATACGTTCGGAGGTAACGCGCACAATGAGCAAATTGGACGGAAACGAGCGCTGGAAATCGAAAATGCTGCTGACGGAGCACGTCGAAGGATATACGGAGAGGCACACGACAGAGACGCCGACTACACGCGCCAAAGCGGTCCCGTCTTCAGAAGAGTTGACGATGATACGCGATGACATCATGCTTCCGTTTATGATGACGATGGTCCAGAAGAGTGTGGACGATATCGAGCGGTCCACGAACGTACTCCGCCGTCTATATGCGCAGGCCGGCCGTGCTATTCTCGATCAGATCAGCGCGGATCATTTCGTCATCCGGCGGGATCTCAAGCAGCGGAACATTCGCGTCATTCCATACGAAACGGACAGCGCGGCCGCCGTCATCAACTACGAATATTATTGCCGCGGCTATCGGGGCGAGTTCGGTATGATTCGCGAGCACTTGCGGTCGCAAATTGCCATGCGGCTGGCGAAGTATACGGCGGATTTGGGCGCGGTTATGAAGGGCGGACAGTGACGTTCGCGCTCTGTTCCCATTTACATGTGTATATGTTTGTGTTATATTTAAATCACAGCAAGGGACGACGCGGAAACCACTCGAAGGGGCCGAGAACAATGAATTACCTCGAAATCGCTAAAGAAATCCTTGAGAATAACTGGTTCGTCGGCGTTCGCACCCTTTGCGACGATGAGCAATACGAAGTTGGCGATGACTGTCGCCCATCTTACGAATGGGATATCGAGAATGACTGCTCGACCTACCACACAACCGGCGAAACGGCGGTCGGTACTTGCGCGACACACATAGATACAGGGTATTTCAAGACCGAAGATGAGGCTGCTGAGTTGGCAGTTCGAATCGCGGAGGCTGTAGCCAAAAACCAAATCTACGGCAAAGCGCAGCAGGTCATCATCGGCGGGCACTCTGTCAATAACGACGGATACTTTGACGAGGGCGAAATTCGCATCGTCGAGGCATTTGTAGTGGCGGTGGTCATATAATGCCCCGCCAATTGCTCGACCTAACAGGCGAGAAGCATGGACGCTTAACTGTCATTAAAGAGGCCCCGCGATCTGGCTATACAAGACGCTGGGAGTGTATGTGTGATTGCGGCAATCCTAATGCTGTAATTGTAACGCAACCAAACTTGCGTAACGGCCACACTCTTTCCTGTGGTTGCTTCCAACGAGAAATGGCCTCAGAGTCAAACGGAGTCGAATTAACGGGGAGACGCTTCGGTCGTTGGACCGTTCTGAAACGCGCGGGCAAAAGCAACAACCGCAAAATTATGTGGCTATGCCAATGCGTCTGCGGCGAAGAGCGCCCTGTCTTGTCCAATCGCCTCCTATCTGGCGAGTCAACCTCATGCGGGTGCTCTCGAACCGACTCAATTGCTCATGCTCGCAAGGTGTTAAGGGAGCAATTCACGGTCAATGGTGTACCCCTACCCAAACTGGAGCAAAAGGTTCGATCGGACAACAAATCCGGATTAAAGGGAATATCCTTGCGAAAGACATCCGACGGACAAAAGAGATACATGGTGCGCATTACCGTCAAGGGGAAACACGTTCATCTCGGAACTTATAAGACTGTAGACCTGGCGCGTAAAGCTCGGAAAGTAGGCGAACAACTGTACCATTACCCCTATCTCCGGCTAAAGAAACGCCCTAAAAGACGTCAGTCTGTAGAAAGAGAATGCACATTATGCGGAACAGACTTTATGGGTGGGCACCGGGCGAAATTCTGTCCTAAATGCAAATCACTCATGAATGCAGAATATGTACGTCAACATTTGAATCGGGCAGCAAAAGGACTTGCAAGGAGAATCGGAATGACATATTCCTGCGACCGTTGCGATGCCGATTTTATCTTGAAGACAGCAACCCAAAAATTTTGTGAAAATTGTCATGACCATCTTTACCAAAATGGCAGGCGAGCATATTCACACGAGTTTTATGAGCTAAACAAATCCCGGATTCTTATAAATCACAGACGAAGGGAGCAGAAAAAAAGAAAGAAGGATGACCATGGTGAATGAATGGATCGGCTCCGGCCCTTGGCAAGGTTGGAGACTCACAACGGAGCACGCCGCCAGCAGCTTTGGGCAACCTGTGCTTGTCGACCCGGACGGCCGCGCCTATACCCCCGTTGATATTCGCGCGAAAGTGTACCAATCCGACCTAGCGCGCCAAATTGGCAGTACCCGCGCGGCAATAACAGGCCGCATCAATCGCGGAACCTTACCGCCATTTGACGGAGTTGATTCCGTCGGCCGTTCGTATTGGTTCGAGTCTACGATTAAGGACGTCACATAACTTACCAGCGCGATTCCAGCCGCCATAATGTTATACTCGCCTTATTTACGAAAAAGGCGGGTGTACACGATGTTTATAGCGCCAATGCTGTTGGAGAAGCGCGAGGAACCGTTTGACGACGATCGCTACGTATTTGAACCGAAAATAGACGGACATCGTCTCGTTATCTCGCTATCCGGCGGCCGCTTGAACATGTATACTCGCCACGGCAACGAAGTCACGCGCCAGTATCCGGAGCTGCATGACGTTCCGACGCGCTCCGATATCGTCCTGGACGGCGAAGTCGCCTGCGTCAATTCGGTGACCGGCGCAATCGAATTCGAGTCGGTCATGGAGCGCTTCAAACTCGCCAAGGAAGCGCGTATAACTGAGGCTGCCCGTACGAGGCCGGTCCATTTCTTCGCGTTCGACGTGCTGAGCGTTGCCGGCCGCGATGTTCGCAATTTGCCGCTGACCGAGCGTAAGGCGATCCTAAACGAGAGCATAACGAATAACCCGTATTTCAGCCGCGTATTAAGCGTTGAAGGAACGGGTAGGTCGTTATTTGACGTTGTGCAGGCGCGCCGCTTAGAGGGCATCGTAGCCAAGCGAAAAGATAGCGCGTATGTATCCCGCCGGTCGGCCGCGTGGCTCAAAGTTATCAATTACGAGTATGCCGACGTCTATATCGCCGGCTGGCGGAAGGAAGAATTCGGCTGGCTCGCGCAGGATGAGTCGGGGCGCGGCGTCGGTATCGTAGAGCTCGCGGTGCCGGTCGCGCATCGGAAGGCGTTTTATAGCGTCGCGCGGGCGCTCGTGACCGGTGAGGATCGCGCCTTCGTCTACGTGGAGCCGCGCGTTAAGGTGCGGGTGCGGTTTCGGAATTGGACGAGTGGAGGGCGGTTAAGGACGCCGGAATTCGTTAAGTTTATCGTTTAATGGTGATTTGAGAACGGAACGTCTATCATTATCCTTTCGACTTCCTCTACGCTAATTCCAAAATGCTCACTCGTTTTCTTGTCCACAATTGGATCGTGAATTTCAGGATCGTAATTTTCCCCGTAGTTCGTAAGCGAGTTAAACTCATTCATAGCAAACTCATAAATCTCAATGTCTTTATCGCTTTGTCTGCTGCTTAGGTTTATTTGTTGGTTTTCCAGTATCATAACTCCCGCTGTAATTAATTGAAGCTTCACTACTTCTTTGAATATACTCTGAGTTCATGTACAGATCGAAAATGGTTCTATCCATAGGTTCTTTTGTAGAAAAGGTGTATTCAAATACTCCGGCGGGTCTGGAGATTACGACATCCGAAGCATATATAAAGCCATCCTTTAAAATAGCCTCTCCTTCAGATTCATAATCGCCCTGTTTTAGGGAGTAAATGTATTTACCTTCCGGAGGGAGATTCTTTTCTTGAACTCTGAAGGTGTAAAACCCATTGTCGAGAGGCGTGAACTCTGGGTTTGAGAATTCTAAATTCTTTAGTAATGGTTCATCGACAGCTTGACTTGACGAGCATCCTGAAATACCAACCAAAATTATAAGCCATAAAATTGCTACCCGCATCTACAAGTCCTCACGTAATTTATCTCGCAAGAATGCGCGTTTTTCTTCCGCATCAATCTCTTCGAAATTCTCGTCTAACTGCAGCGTGTGGTGATAGCGGCCGCCATCGTATGTATGAAGGACCGTCGGCTTCAAATCGCCATGACCGACGTCCATTTCCGTTACATAATCGATTTCCTCCGGACTCAGCTCGCGCCAGTTGCCGGAGACTACCGGGGATGTGCCGACCGGAAACGCGATAAATATCATAATAAACGCCTCCTCGTTAAATACGCTGAGTCCGCGGCTGCTGATTTACACCGCTTATTAGCGCTTGATAATGTCTCGCGCATTTTTCACACGTTAAGTACGCTTCCTTCCAGTTGTGCGCGCGCCTTGTATTCCGTTCATCGCAATAGTAATTTCCGTCAACAAATCCGGGAGTGTCGCGATCAATTCCGCGCTCAAATTCGAAGATATGCGTTACTCTTTGGCCGGGCAGCACCGAGTATCTAAGCGGCAACTTTTCGTAGTCGACTCTTATCAAAGTGGGATCGCCTCCGCGATTTCAAACGTACAATGTTCGCGAACATACGTCTCGCCGCGCACCGTTACGATTCCGTACGTTAGATCGTCGTGAGTGACCGCCGGCTCGAACGCATCAATGCGGCCGGTTCCGATCAGCTCGCGGTCCTGGAATACGAGTACGAGCGCGTTTTCCATCTGCGCGGTATAAAAGTGGATAGGATGCGTTAATTGGCGGGCTTTCACGAGTATATGCGCTCCCTTTTACGTAATATTTTCCATTGTAAACGGCATTAATTACGCTGACAACCGTGTATTTTGCGTCATCTCAAACCTATAGAGTATACGAAGGTTTTAAGGCGCTATCTCTTCGCAGAGATGGCGTCTTCTTTGCGTTTGGTTACGGAAAGAGCCGGGCATACTCCGGCCACCTTACGCTCAAAAACGAATAGGAGGCGTTATGAATGGCCCAATTTGGCGAATTGAACGCGAAAGTAACCGTAGACGTATCGGAGGCAATCAGCGCGCTTAAAGCGATCCAGCGCGAAGCAAAGCGGGCGACTGCGGACTTGCGCGAAATGGAAGCCGCGTTGAAAGCGGTGAGTGCGCGCCAATGACGGATAGATTCGGCAAGCACTCGTACTATGACGAAGACAGCGGCCGCAGCCTTACGATTGTTGACGAGGCCGAGCATAGCGTTATGAGCCACGAACAACTGGCGGCTCTGCGTGCGGAGAAACAGCGCCAGGACGCGATTAAGGCCGGCGGTATCCGCCATTACGTTACGGCCTATCACGGACCCGTCCGCAAGCTCAACGATATCCTATCGCTTAACGAAATAGGCGCGATCATGAAGCTGGTTCCGTACATGCGATTCGATAAGGACGGCGCACTCATGCTCGATACAAAGCGGATGGGTATCGCTGAGATAGCGAAGGTAATCGGCAAGGCTTCCCGCTGGTCCGTTACTCTCGTCGGCAATCTCGTTGATACTGGCGTACTTGTCGCGGAGAAAGAGGGCCGCCGCAACGTTTACATCGTAGCCGAAGCGTATCATACGATCGGACGAGCGGTAAGTGGTACGCCATTTACGAAGGTGTACCAAACGAAGACGCGCACGGATATCGCGAATGTGTCGATACAGGCGGCAGGCTTTTTGTATAAGATGATTCCGTTTATCCACTACGAGCACCTCTATTTGTGCTGCAATCCAAACGTCAGGGACAGCGAGCAGATCCGCCACCTATCGCAGAATCGTTTTGCGGAAGAGGTCGGCGTCGACCATGAAACGTCCGTCCGCTGTATGCGCGAATTGATATCGGCCGGCTTCGTCATGCGGTCGGAGGCTTTCGGCGCTAAGATTATTCGAATGAATCCGGACGTCATGTTCCGCAAGCGGACGAAGGATGAGCGCGACGATATTACCGAGTTCGTACGCGGCGAGTTCCGCCAGGCTTTGAACGCGGATAAACAGGGCGACAGAGGCGAGGTTGCGGTCGACGAGCGGAAGTTGCCGTTCTAACTGGTTGGAATACTGCATAGTTCAGGGCAAAACTGGTTGGAATACTGCATAGTTCGAAAGTGGCTTAAACGTAGTGGTGGCGCGGCTTTGCGGCGTTTTTGGCTCCGGGCATCTCTTATTCTTAGGGATAGCGGGGCATCAACGCCCCTTGCGCAATTTTACGAAATAGGTGCACTTTTTTGCACGCGGATAATAGCGCTTGTTCCCGGACGGTTTGAAAACCGAGCGCGAACATAAGGTCAACCCATTCGACGCCGGCCAAAAGCGGGCCGACATCGGCTTATTGGACTATAGACGCGTTGCTCTTAAACGTAGTGATAATCGCGCCAAAGGATATAGATAGTCCGACGCAAGGCGAAGCCGCCGCGGAGGGACAAGGAGCGTAGCGACGCGTCAGTTCCCTTTAGCTTGCGCCGAGTCTAAGACTCAACGGAAGCATACGTAATACAAACGGAGGTGTACGAAATGCAATCGCTAAAGACGGAACAGTACGTAGCCATTCGTTACCTGGCGTTACCTAGATCGGAGCGTCCTACGGTAGATGAGATCGCGAAGGAATGCGGAGTACATCGCGCGACCATTTTCGAGTGGAAGAAGCATCCGCTGTTTGAGGCGGAGCTCAAGCGCCAGATGATACGCAATAGTCAGGATATGCTGCCGGAATTAATCGAGTCTCTGCCGCGTATTGCGATGCGCGACGGTAATGCGGCCATGGCGAAACTGGCGCTGCAGATTAACGGTATGCTTACGGACAAGGTCGAAGTGGAAACGAAGGACGGCGGCGTTACCGATGTGGAGGCGTTGAGAGAGCGCTTGGAGGCGATTAAACGGCGGGAGTCGGATACGGATAGCTTGCGCCATTAAGATGTAGGGATGCGCGTATAGGGCGGCGACAGACTCCGACTATGGCGCGCATTCTCTGCACGGGGCTCCTGACACGCGCCCTCTTCGAAACTTTTCGGAGTTCATTGCGCCGATCGCCTTCATAACGCCTATATTCGTAGCACAATCGTACAAATAACGCGTACAAATTCGCGGACGTGTTCGTATCCGTAACGGAAGAATGGCATAATGGCGCGGTTTGGCGGCGGAGAGGATGCGAACATAGATACGAATAAAATCCGTATTTTGCGCACATGTACTACGCTGTAATGCGTTAAAGCGTGACAAATCACTTCCATACTTTAGCGCGGTGAAGCGTTACCCCCAAGCGGGGTGGCGTATGGGGGCGGTCTAGGCCCGAAAACAATCCGCGTATCAAAAATAACGTTTGACCTTTCGTTGTCCCACCGTATGCATAACGTTTTGGCCTATTTAATCGCGGCATATTAGCGCGCCTAGCACTTCCGGAGGGTATTCGTATCCGTCCGCAGTCGAGGCGCTTATTTCACGTTGATTTTAAGGAGGCGCCGTATGGCGTGGATTGTTACGAATAAAGGCGATCAAGTCTGCCGCCAACTCGCTGATCGTCATTACTCACGTCAGAAGGTGGGAGCGCGTCAATTTACGCGTCCAGGACGAAATTTAGTCCTACGTACTGAAGTTGGCGACGCGGTGTGGGTAACATGGTCGGGAATACGGGATGATGGCGTAGATGCCTGGGAATGTACGATATTCCGCAATGAATCAGCGCAACTAAGTAGCGAACTTATTCGCGAGGCAGTAGAAATTACGTTATCGGAATGGGGAACGCCTCCCATTGACGGCATAATCACATACGTAAACGAAGAAAAGGTCCGGAGCATAAATCCGGGCTTTTGTTTTTTAAAGGCGGGATGGACGAAAATAGGACGGTCTAAGCGCCGGAATCTACTACGTTTGCAGGCGCCAACTAATTAAGTAAAGGAGGCGGTCGATATCGCTTGGATAGACGGAAAATGGCTGAAGCGTCCGGAGCGCGACGCAAGACTCGCGGAACTGGCGCCGGTCGTTAACGCGGTCGATCTTGACGATATCGACGCGCTCCCTGACGATGTGAAGCGCGAGCTCGACGTCGTGACGGAAGAATACGAACGGCTGGCGCGCATCAACGCCGGTGAAGACGACCTGATCGCGTTTTCGTTCGAATACTTCTCGGAAGCGCGCAATCCGGGCAACGCCGGCAACTGGGACGGCTTCGACATCGAGCGCCTGGCCGATGCGCCTGCGTTTCACCGCGATATCGCCGTTATAATGGACGATGTCAGCAACGTGAATACAAACGATAAGGTGGCCGTTGCCGCGCCCCGTTCGCACGCAAAATCAACGTATTTGTCGAAGGCGTTCCCGTTGCGCGAGATCCTGTATCGCAAGCGTAAATACGAGATCATCATATCCGAGACGCCTGCGGTATCCAGCGGCAACCTCGACTGGATCGCGATGCAGCTCAAGCATAACGAAAAACTCCGCCGCGACTTCGGACCGCTGATGTCGCCGAAACAGCAGGAGAATCCGAAGGACAACTCGTCTGAATTTATCGCATGGGAACCGCAGGATAACGGTATACCGCGGCTGCTTACGAAAGTGGAGGCGGCTTCGACCGGGCAGGCGCTGCGGGGGCGGAACTGGAACGGCGTGCGGCCGGACCTTATCGTATGCGACGATTTGGAAGATGTTAAATCAAACGCGGCGACGGCGGAATTACGCGAGAAGATGCGGAACTGGTTCGCGCAAACCGTAGTTCCGCTCGGAGATCCGAAAGGGAAGCGGACGGCCTTCGTATACATGGGAACGACGGTCCATCACGAAGCGCTTCTCGTTCACGTGTTGCACAAGCGGTCGGACTTTCGCAGCCGCGTTTATCGCGCGATTATCGACTGGCCCGAACGAATGGACCTATGGGAAGCGTGCCGCCTCGTCTACGTTGACCGCGACAATCCGAATCGGGCGAAGGATGCGCGCGAGCTATACGAGCTGAATCGCGCTGAAATGGACCGCGGCTGTCGAGTGCTGTGGCCGGAAGCGCAGCCGATATGGAAGCTGATGACATGGAAATGGGATAACGGTAGCAAGGCGTTTAATACGGAGTATATGAACAACCCGGTCGACGAGGAATCGATGGTCTTCAATCCGGAGCGCTTTACGTATTGGGACGGGAAGTTAGACGAGGGCTTCTACGAGTATCCGCGAAATCACTCCGAGTATGATGTTTATATGGGCATCGACTTCGCCATGGGTAAGCAACGCGGAGACTACTCGGCTATCGTTACGATCGCGAAACATAGGACCAGCGGCGCAGTTTACGTTGTAGATGCGTACGGCGAGCGCGTTCATCCAGACGTGTTCTTACGAGTTATTACGGAGAAGGTGACGCGCTTCCAGCCGACAGGTATCGCAGCAGAGGCGCAGGCGGCCCAGGAGTTTTTCGTACACAAGCTAAAGCAGGCGCTGCAAGCTACGGGATATCCCGTTAATCGGCGCGTGAAAGAAATATACCAGCGGAGTCGTAAAGAACTCCGGATAGAGGCGCTACTCCCGGACATCGAGAGTGGCGCTATTCAGTTTTCACGGAAACATGCGCTGCTTCTCGAACAATTCGAAATGTATGGAACGGGGAGCCACGATGACCTTCCGGATGCGCTCGAAATGGCGGTAAGCATCGCGAAGAAATCGGTACGGAAAGTAATTGACAAGCCGCTATGGCTATGAGGGGAGGTTAGCGATTGGGGAAGTTGTTTACGACGGGCGCCGCTTATCCGCCGGCAGCCGATATACAGCGCATTGCGACGTACAAGCGTGCTAGAACGATATTTGACGGACGCCAGTACGAGATTTACGAAAGGGCTGCGGAACTGTTGAAAGACACGCCGCATGCCGCGCAGCTTCGAACGCTTTACCTCGCGGTGAATGTCGTTGATATTCTCGTCACGAAGCCGGCCGATTTACTAGTTGGCGAGCCTCCGACATATATCAGCGGCCACCCGGACGATGCGATTGAGCAGCAGCGACTTGCGTCTATCGTCGAAGAGAACGACATGAACACGCTCATTCACGAAGTCGTAACCGGAGCCGGCATCCGCGGTGACGCGTTCCTCAAAACGTATTATGCGCCGCGTTACGATGTGAGCGAAACGGTGAGCGCTCAGTTTGAAGCGCCGGAAATCGCAAATGAACCGATTATCGAAGCGGTGGACGCGACAATCGTATTCCCGGAGCTGTCGCGCGGATCACGTAAGCGGTTCAAGGCGATCAATATCGCGTATGTCGAATGGGTAGCGACTGAAATGCGGCCCGGCCTCGAAAAGTATCTGACGCGTAAAAGTGAGCGTTACGTGGAGGTTCCGTTTCTCGTAGTCGAGCGGCATATTCCCGGATACATCACATATGAACGCTATCGGCTCGAAGAAAACGGCGTCGACACATCTTATGGCGTGCCTATTCCGCTGTTTAAGATCGGCGAACAAGCCGCGACCGGACGCGATGAAGACGTTGTAGAGACGGGTATTCCGGAGCTTCTCGTTCATCATATTCCGTATAAAACGGTAGACGACCGCTGGAACGGTATCGGCGGCATTGAGAAGTTAGAGAGCGTCTTAGCCGCGATTAATGATCGGATGACGATGATTGACTACGTGCTGCACCGGCACGGCGACCCTACGGCTTACGGTCCGGAGCTGCCTACGGATGCTGACGGGGGAATTCGGTTTGGTGGGAAATACATTCCGACTACTAAAGAAGATATCGCGCCGGGCTATATGGAGTGGAACTCGCAACTTGACGGTTGCTTCAAAGAACTCGACATTCTGCTCGGCCTCGTCTACCAAATGTCCGAAACCCCACAATGGCTGTTCGGTACGACGCTCGCAGAGGATAAAGGCGGTTCCGGTACGTCTCATAGCGATGGTTCTGCGATTCAAATGCGGATGATGCCGATTCTAACGAAAGTCAAACGCATTCGTAACTACGTCGACCGCGCCGTCCGAGACGCGCTATGGATCGCGATGAAGCTCGAAAACTTCGCAAACGACGGAATGGACGACTTTATCGCGTATGATCCGATTTACCCAGCGATCAACTGGAAGGACGGTCTGCCGAAGGATCTGAAGGCCGAAGCCGAAGCGTATTCAATCCGCACAGGCGGTAAGGCAACACTCGACGTCGAGAGCGCGATAAAACGCATGGACGGCATCACTGACGATAAGGTGCGCGACATCACCGCCAAGATTGCGGAGGATGAAAAAGCTACAGTTGGAACCGTGGACGCATCGGTATTTAACGCATAAACAAAGAGACCGCGGCCTTATGGCTTTGCGGTCTTTCGCGTTAGGAGGAAGCCGCAATTAAGCTGACGTTGGAAATTGTTAGACAGTTTTTTGAGAGCCGCGGATTCGTCTTGCTTGAAGATGCTTACAAGAATTCGGAGCACCCCATGCGATATATCTGCTCTTGTGGAAATGAAAGCCACATGAGTTATAAGAACGCTAAAAAGGGAAGAAATTGCGCTGATTGCGGGCGAAAAAAGCTTTCGCTTGCAAAGGTAATTTATACGCATGATTACGTGTCGCAATTCTTTGCGGATGCTGGATGCGTGCTACTCGATGAGTATCGCGCGAATCCTAACGAGAAACTGCGCTATGTCTGTAAATGCGGAACTGACTCTTCCATTCGGTGGTCGCACTTCATGCGCGGGCATCGCTGCCAATATTGTCGCGCTCAAGGAAATAAGAAGCCACACATTACGGACGATGAGCGAATTACTCGAAGACTTTACCAGGCATACAGAGAATGGCGAACAGAGGTATTTGAGCGAGACGGGTACCGATGTCGTTGCTGCGGTGAGTCTCGACGGTACCTTAACGCTCATCACATTTTGAATTACGCAGAACATCGCGACAGGCGCGTTGATGTTACGAATGGGGTCACGCTTTGTAAAACGTGTCACGACCACTTCCATCGTCTGTACGGACGTAGAAATAACAACGAAGTACAGCTATCGGAGTTCATACGGGAGGTAGCGGTATGATCACGCCGGCACCGAATTATGACCGATCCATCACGCGCCTGACCGACGCCTATAAAGACGCTGTCCACGAAATCCTGCGCGAACTCAACGCGATGGACCTCACCGCGCTTGATCGCGCCATGACAACGGCCGCCCTCGCGGAGGTTTCGCGCATCCTAGCGGCCCTTAACGCAGAGTCGGCGGCTTGGGTTGCGGAGAATGTACCGATCGCGGCGCGTGACGGCGTTGTGCGTACGATACTCGCGCTTGGCGTCGCCGATACGTTAAAGGACGCGCAGAAACTCGTACGGATGACGCGCACGAATAGCGCGATGGTGGCGGCCGTGGTCGCAGACACGCAGGCGGATCTGCTCGCGGTGACGCAGAATATCGATCGGCGCGTTAAGGCGGCGGTACGGAAGGCGGCAGCCGATTCAATGCGCGCTAACATGGCAGCGGGAATCAACGGGTGGCGGGCCATCAATCGCGATATACTCGCCGGCATGCGGAAGACGCTCGGCGACAGCGTAAATACCGGCATTATAGATGCGGCCGGGCGGCGCTGGAAACCGGAAGTGTACGTCGATATGCTGACGCGTACGAAGATGATGCAGGCGCACATGGACGCGACGATTAACGAAGCGCTCGCCCGCGACGTTCAATACGGTGTGATATCGCGGCACGGTGCTACGGATAAATGCCGCTTGTACGAAGGGAAAGTCGTGAAATTAACGCCAGATGCTCCGGGTGCTTACCCGTATGTTGGCGCGCTGCCACGGAATGAGATATTTCACCCGAATTGCCGGCATCTCGTAAGCCCCGTAAGGCGTCCGGAAACTATCGAAGGAGGTACGTAATGCCAGCGAATACAGCGCCGCTTAACGAGGCGGTAGGAAAGAACGCGACATATAAAACGGTGCCGGGCCAGTATTACAATCCGCAGACTGATGCGTACGAGGTGACGCAGGGAAGTGGAGGAGCGCCTAACGTTCGTTTTGTTGAAGCCAGCGCGCAAGGGGCGGCGGCAATTACGCCAAACGATAGCACCGATCTTGCGAAGGTGACCCGCGGCCTTTACGTCGGAACTGGCGGCGATATTAAGATTACGATGGCCGACGGCTCCGTTGTGACGCGCAAAAACGTGGCCGGAGGAATTACCCATCCGTGGGCAGTAAAACGCATATGGGCTACCGGGACAACAGCAGCGGACTTAATCGGTGACTATTAATGTTAATTGGTTTATCTACTGGAATGGCGTTCATGCGCGGCAGAAAGAAGCGAATAGTGACAGATAACTTTTCTAGAGCAGATAGTAATTCGTCACTCGGTAAGGCAGAGACGGGCCAATCGTGGGTTTTACAGAGTTTCATCGCGGGAGTCAAGTCAGGAGCAGCATACCTAGTAAGCGGAACGGGGCGCGCCTTAGTTGATTCCGGAGTCGCGGATAATTTCGCTATCGAATCGCAATTCAAGAAAGTACCGACTGACGCTTCGGTTCAGCGAATTATCTTCCGATATGTTGACAGCTCTAACGAAATGTTTTTTGGGAAAATCACGGCAACTACCTATGGTGTGATCCGCAGATCAGGCGGTTCCCTGACAACAATTGCTTCGTATGCACAAACTCCGGCTGACGGCGACCGCGTCCGTATCGAAGTTCGCGGTAGTAACATCAGAATACTTTTAAACGGTGTCCAGATTATACAGGTTACAGACCCTGCGAATATTACCGGAACACAAGTCGGGTTGTTCTTCTCGACCGGTTGTGAGTTCGAATATTTCGTAATGGAGGCGTTGTAATGTTAGAGGTAGTTCGAGTCCGGGTCGGGGTAGGCGCTGAATTGCCTTCGGGTAAGACCCTGGATTCATGTGCTGATAATGAGGGTCCCTACCGCCCAAAAACTTTTTCCGGTGAGAGCTGGGAAATCGTTGAGGAGCGCGTGGGTGAGTTCGTTATTAACCTATTATAATTCGTTGTCCTACGTTATGACGTTAAACTAACGGTCTAAATATCCGATAGCCGACGGGCTCTAAACGGTGGAGGTAACGAATGATTAACGAAGTAAAACGCGATTTGCGATATAAACTCAACCTGCAGAATTTCGCGGAAGATCCGGACCCAACGCCAGAACCGGAACCAGCGAAGAAACTCGAAATGACACAGGAGGAGTTTGACCGCATTATTGCGGACCGAATCGGACGCGAGCGCAAGAAATTCGCTGACTACGACGACGTCAAAACGAAGCTAACTGCGTTTGAACAAGCGGAAGAAGAACGCAAGAAGGCGGAGCTGACCGACAAGGAACGCGCTGATGCCGACAAAGCGGCCGCATTAAAGCGCGCGGAAGATGCCGAAGCTGAGCGCGATAAGGCACTGACGGCGGCTAATCAACGCCTGATCAAAGCGGAGTTTAAGACGCTCGCCAAAGACGCCGGCATCCGTTCCGACGCGCTGGAAGATGCGTTTAAGCTCGCAGATGTGTCGGGAATTACGGTCGATGACGAGGGCAACGTGGTCGGCGCGAAGGACGTTCTCGACGCGTTGGTGGCTGCGAAACCGTATCTCGTTGAGGTAACGAAAAAGGAACCGCGTCAAATTGGTGGCGCGAGTAATCCGGACCCGACGGACGAAGTAAAGACGCTCGAAACTCAACTGGACGAAGCGCGCAAGAGACGCGATTTCAACAAAGTCGTTGAGCTTTCGAACAAGATCAAACAACTTGCGAAATAAGAAGGCGGCCGAATTCATCGGTCGTCTTTTTATATTCCCTAAATCCAAGGAGGAACAAGCAGAATGCCACAATTGACTTATGATTTTAAAGACCAGGTTCGCGAACTCGAAGCCGGTATTTCCCTTATTATCAACGACGCCCCTACGCTGCTCGGCCTGGTCGGTATGAACGGCGCGCCACTGTCCCAAACGAAATACGAGTGGATGAGTGATAACCTGAACTCCAACCGCGCTAACCTGAAAGTGGCCGCGGCTGTTGGCGACACGTCCCTTACGGTTAACGACGGCGACGGCGCGAAATTCCGCGTTAATGCAATCGTCGTAGCTGGCGAAGAGTACATCAAAGTGACCGCCATTGTCGGCGACGTCCTGACGGTTGTTCGCGGATTCGACGGTACGACCGCAGCCGCAATCGCAATTGGCGCTGAGCTCCGTATCGTTGCGCGTCCACAGCTTCAAGGCGCAGGAATCGGTCAAGACGAAGGTCACGATCGTTACACGGACTACAACTACACGCAAATCATTGAGCGTTACGCGTCCGTATCCAATACGCAAATGGCCGTCAACACGTACAACGTTTCGGACGAATTGAACTACCAAGTTCAACTCCGCCTGAAAGAAGCCGCGCGCGAGCTCAATGACTGGCTGATCTACGGCCGCCGTATTCAAGGCGCCAAAGGAACGCCGTCAACTTCCGGCGGTCTGCTGTACTTCGCGAACGCTAACGGCGCGAAAAAGGCTAACCTGGCCGGCGCTGAAATCTCCGCCAAGGCGCTTAACGACGTCATGGAAGAGGTTTACCAACGCGGCGGCAACGTCAATACGATTCTGACGAATACGGCCGGCGCGCGTCAAATTTCGAAACTGGCCGGCGGAACGATCCGGACCGAGCGCAGCGACGAAACGACCGGCTACCGTATCTCGACGTTCGTATCCGACATCGTTGGCGGCAACGAAGCGACTATCGTAGTCGATCCGAACTTCCCGAAAAACAAAGTCGCGTTGCTCGACCGCAGTATCCTGTCGCTGAGTGCTCTGCGCGGCATGTACGACGTCGATGCGTCCGTTCCCGGCGCCGACTACGTTGCTCGTCAGATTCGCGGCGAGTACGGCATCAAAGTTAAGAATGCGAAAGAGAAAATCGCGGTCCTCGAAAACGTCAGCACTTCGGTATCCTAATCATTCGGGCGCTCTTAACGGGGCGCCTTTTCTTTACGGGAGGTAAACGATGGCTAAGTACGAAGCACATCCGCTTTACGGCGTTGTATCCGGCGCTGTCGACGTAAAGTTTGACCACGCAGGCGCCTACGAAACGGAAGACGCGGCGGAAATCGCCGTACTCGACGCGCTATGTCCGCTATGGGCGGCGCGAGTTGACGAACCACAACCGGAGGACGAGGGCGAGCAGCCCGCGAAGAAGGCGCCAGCCCCGCGCAAACCCTCCGCCAAATAAGCGAAGGAGGCCGGACCATGGCGCTAACAATTACGGATGCAGACGCCTATATCACGCTCAACTGTATTGATATCGAAGACTTTGCGGAGGCGGTCGAAGCGAAAAAACAACGACTTGTAAACGTCGCATCTCGTACGCTCACGACAAAGTATCCGCGATATACAATACCGGACGGCGCGGTCTACGAGTTCGCAAACGTTCTCGCGACGGTGTTTAACGATACGAATCGCTTGGCACAGGCGGGACTGACCGGCTTTACCGTTGACGGCGTTGGCTCTTTTGATTTTAAGGACGGAATGGTCAGCGCGCCAGGATCGGACTTATCACGTTACATCCCGCAGGCGGCGCTCGACCTGATTGGTGCGGAGAACGGCGGAATTAAGCTTTCGAAGCGACGCGTTTATTGGACGGTGCTGTAAATGGCGCTCATTCCGCTGAAACAAACGATTACTGTAACGAAGGCCGGCGAATCGGACGGATGGGGCGGCGTCGAAAATGGCGATGTCCTAACGCTGCCGGCGCGCGTGGTCAACGAAACGAAAACGGTCAAGACGCCAACCGGCGAAGAGGCCGTCACCAGCCTGCGCATTACGCTCGATAAACTAGCGGACATTTCGTACGACGACACAATAACGTTCACGGATGAACTCGGTGCGACGGTCGAACGAAAGCCGCTATCTATCGCGCCTAAGCGGATGCTGAGCGGTCGGGCGATTCTTACGGAGGTATACGTCTGATGGCGGCCGAGTTTGAGTTCGACATGTCGCGGTTCCTGCACGTGATTGAAGGCGCGGCCGATACGATCGCAGCCGGGGCCAAACGCGGTATGCACGACGCTCTCGACGATTGGAAGCGGGAAGCGGTGGACGTCGCGCCAATCGATAAGAGTACGCTGCGGCGCTCCATTACCGTTCAGGAAATCGAAGGGTCTGGCGCAAACTTGACCGGTGGTATTTCGGCTAACGCAGTCGAGCGGATGAAGAGCGGTCGGCGCTTTAATTACGCATACTACATTCACGAGGTTAAGGGCGACGAGTTTAGCGGTAAGACGCCAGGCACGGTCGGCCGTTTTCTCGATGTACCGGCGGAAAAGAACGGCGAAAAGTGGATGCGTGGAATTGAGGCGGAGATCGCCGACGAACTAAAGCGGGAAGGGTGGTAGCGTGACGCTGATTAACGAATTGGTCGCGATCGAGGCGTTTGTCAAGCGCACGTTTCCGACCGCAATTACCGAAAAGCAGACGGTGCCTAAAGCGCCAAAAGCCAACACGTTCGTTATCCGCTTGCAAAACGATGAGCGAACGCTAGAGACGCCGTCCTACTACCGGATTGAACGCGAATACCAAATCGTATACTTTGGCGCGAAATCTCCGGATGTGCTGGCGGCAATGGACGCGCTAAGTACTTCGGTCTATCAATCGAATACAATTCCGATGAATGACGGCTCCCTGCGCTACGTGCGGACGGAGTCGTTTTCATTTTCGATGCCGTTCGAGACTGACGGCGGGCTTTACGCGGCAATCGGCGTTCTTAGCGCAGAAACGCGTGAGGCGCGGACTCAGGCGGTGTACGACAAGATTATGAAAATCAATACGCGCTATCAGTAAGGGGCGAGCCCAATCGGTTCGGCTCTTTTTTGCGCGATTTTACGAAGAGAGGTGCTTCTATGGCAGGCGGTCAATGGGACCCGACATCAATTCCGACGCGCCCCGGTCTTTATATCAACTTCGTCACCGCAGCGGCCGCGCAAATTAAAGGCGGCGCACGCGGTACAGTCGCAATTCCGCTTAAAGCGTTCGCCGGCGGAACGGCAGCGGCGAAGCAGTTTTATACGGTAACAACGGAGGCTGACGCAACAACACTGTTCGGCGCAGCTAATATCGCATCGATCAAATACGCGCTCCAAGGTGGCGCGAAGGAAGTTCTCGTCTATACGCTTCCTGCGAGCGCAGTCACGGCGGATTACACTGATATGCGCGTAGCTTTCGACACGCGTCCGTTTAACGTGTTTGCGTTTGACGGCGAGGTTGCGGCGGCCGAACAAGACGCTGTGAAAACGTGGGTTGCGGCCAATCGCGCAGACGGCAAGCATTTTCTGGCGGTATTTGGCGCGTCCGTTGCGGCAGACGACGCTACACCGGCGACCGGCGATGCGCGCTCTGTACGTGTGTCCGACGACTACATCGTTAACCTAACGGTCGGCGGCGTAATCAACGGCACGGCGGTTAGCTCCGGCAAGTACGCGGCATGGGTGGCGGGCCTTATAGCAGGCACCGCGATTAACGCGTCGATTACCTACGCGCCGGCACCGGTTGACGACGTCAACAAGCGCCTGACTAACGCCGAAATCAAGACGGCTCTCGGCAAGGGATCGCTGGTCCTCGTAAACGACGGCGAGAAAATCAAAGTCGAGCAGGGCGTCGTAACCAGCGGAAAGAAAATCCGCCAGATTCGCGCACGGCAGGCGGTAGCGACGGATATTACGAAGACGGCGGCCGACGCCTATATCGGCAAGATCAACAATAACGAGGACGGCCAGGCAGCGCTTATTGTCGCGATTAAGGCGTATCTCGAAACGCTGGAGACTTCGAATGTGCTCGCGAATCCGACGGTCCAACTCGATCCGCAGCGGCCTAGCGTCGGCGATACGGTGTACCTGCTGATTGGCTACGTCGAGGTTGACAGCATGGAGCGAATCCTGATTACGGTCAATATCTAACGGAGGTGTAACGAATAATGGCAGAAGCGTACAACGGTAGTTTCGGCTACCTTTACGACGCTGACGGCGTGTGGCTGACCAACGTTTACTCCGTTGAAGCTAATATCGACGTCGGAGTGGAAGAAATCAAAAAGGCGGGCAGCCGCTGGTTGGGCCATAAGCCGACAACGCTTAAAGGCACGGGTTCTTTTACGGGATATCTCGTAACAACGAATCTCAAGGATAAATTGCTACGAATCGCTAACAACGCTAACGCACCGTTTGTAACGGAGCTTATCGTCAAGCTCGCAGATCCGGAGGCGAGCGGCGCTTATCGCGTCCGCCTCAAGAACGTCATGTTCGATAAAATCCCGCTGATTAAATACGAGGTCGGCGCGGTGGTCGAAGAGGAGATGTCGTTCGTTTTCAGCGGCACGGAGATTCTCGATCGAATCGTTGTCTAACGCGCGGGCCTTCGGGTCCGCTTTTTAATTTCGAAAATAACCGGAGGTTGATTATAGATGGCAACGGCAACGGCAACGAAGTTTAACGCGCTCCAAGCGCTTCTCGGCGCGACATTGAAACAGGAATTGACGGTCTACATCCCGCGTTTGGGCGGAAATTTTACTGTGAGATCCCTTACAAGCGATGAACTTTCGGAAGCGACCGTACAAGCAACGATTCCCGGCCCTAAAGGTACGAAGTCTCTCGATGATCGGCAGTTTCAAGCGGCTGTCATCGTTAAGGCATCCGTTGACCCGGACTTTAACGATAAAGCGCTGCAGGATCATTACAAAGCATCGGACGCTCTCGACTGCGTAGGCAAGGCGCTGCTGCCCGGAGAGATCGCGAAAGTTCTGCAGGCGGTCATGGACGCGTCCGGTTTCGGTGACGATGAGGAGCTCCTGGAAGAAGCAAAAAACTAATCCGGGCGGGCGGTGAGGCGTGGTACATACACGTTATTTTCCAGCGCCATCATATCCCGCCGGATGAATTTTACGCGAAGGATAAACGGCATCGGATGTTTATGTACGCGTCAATGATCGTCGCCCTTGAGGACGAGGATAAGGCGCGCAAAGATGCGGAAAGGAGAGCAAAGAGTGGCGTATGATCTCGTAGCCAGGCTGAAACTGGTAGACGGTATGACCGGTCCACTACGAAAAGTTAAGCGTCAGATAGACGACGTAACGAAGACTACCGCGTCAGTCACGAAAGCAACCGCGACATACACCAGCGCAACGACGAAGATGACGGCGGCTGGCGGTCGTTACGTATCAACGGGCGGAAAAGTCAGGCGCGAGCTAACGTTAACCGAAAAGGCGTTAAAAAGCGCCGGCAGCGCGTTTACGTCGCTTGAGCGCAAAGTCGGTCGCGGCATTAAATGGGGAGCGATCGGACTCGGCGCGGCAGCGGTAGGAGCAGCGGGTTTTGCCGTAGGGTCATCCGCTAAAAAGGCGATGGATTTCGAAAGCCAACTCGCTTCTATTCAGGCGCTAACCGGTATCAACGACGCCGGCCTAGCGAAAATGCAGTCGCTTGCCTTGGTGGAAGGTGCGCGTACCCAATATAGCGCGTTAGAAGCGGGGCAGGCGATCGAGGCGCTTATTAAGGCGGGTATGGAGACAGCCGACGTTATGGGCGGCGGACTACGTGCGGCGCTCGACTTGGCGACGGCTGGCGGCCTGGACTTAACGGAAGCCGCCGAAACCATGTCAACGAGTATGAACGCGTTTCGGAAAGACGGTCTGCGCGCGGCCGAAATCGCGAATGTACTCGCAGGTACCGCGAACGCAGCGGCGACGGACGTACATGGTCTCGGTTACGCGCTTGCTTCGGCGGGTGGTATCGCGGATCAATTCGGCGTATCGTTTAAAGACTTCAATACCGTTATCGGCTTGATGAGTAACGACGGCCTTAAAAACGGCTCGGACGCGGGTACTTCGTTCAAGGCTATGTTGATGTACCTGCAACCACAAACGAAGAAAGCGACGCAAATGTTTAAAGCGCTCGGCTTGGGCGTAGGTAAAACGAACAAGTTTTTCGAGAATGGCAAAATCAAGAATGTCGCCGGGATCGCGGAGCAACTTTACAAGACGTTCTCCAAGTTTAATGATCAAACTCGCGGCGCGCTTTTTCTCGATATTTTCGGCACTGACGGCGTAAAAGCAGCAGCATCGCTGTACAAGGCCGGCGCAAAAGGCGTAGAGAAATTCCGCGAAGAAATGTCGAAAGTTACCGCGCTTGACGTCGCCAAACGAAAAATGAATACGGCTGCCGGAGCAGTCGAGCAATTCCGCGGCGCGCTCGAAACGCTGCAAATAAGCGCGCTTCTTCCGACAATGCCGCTGATCAAGGACTTCGCGAATTGGGCGGCGAAAGGCATTGAGAAATACTCGCCTCAGATTACGAAGTCTGCGCAGGCTATCGTCGCGCAATTCCGCAGCTTTTTGGATTCCGCTTATCTTAAAAATCCGGAGTTCCTGAAGCTTGACGGTTTAAAAGCGAAGGTTTCGTTCATATTTGACGATATCATGACCCGCTTTAACGATTGGTACAGCGGCGGCGGAGGTACGAAGATTGCCGCAATGGGAACGAAGATTACCGATATGTTGGCGCAATCGCTCAAAGCCTCCGAACCGCTTATCGAAGCTGCGACAAAGATCGGCGTATCGATCGGCGCGGGAATTCTTCAGGGTATACTCAGTGACCCGACGATGATGGCGCTACTTGGCGGGTACCTCGGCGCAAAAGGGCTGTCGGCAACTCCCGGAAAAGGTGGCGGTCCGAAACCTCCGACGAGTACGACGCCTAAAGCCGACGGAGGCAAATCGCAAGTACCAACTGGCGGGGCGATCATCCCATACGTTGGGCAAGCGATGGCGCTCGGATCTATAGCGGATGCTCTTGCAAAGTATCCGAAAGAGTGGGGCGTAGAACTTGCGCAGGCACTGGGATACCGAGAGCAAGTCGTTACAAACGCGCCGCTTAACAAAGACGTCGTCGATAACCTGTTGAAACAGCCGGAGTTTATCTTATCGAATGGCTATCTCGCGCATCTTCCGAAGGTTGATGAACGGCTCCAAACGCTCGGTACGCAAATCGCCAACCAAAAACCGGCGCAAGTAACCGTAACAGGAAACACGTTCCAGGTCCGCAAGGATTCGGACATCGACGCGATCGCGCACAGCATCGCGAAACACATCGCGTGGTAAAGGAGGACGCTAATTGGAAATGTACCTGAAATTCAATAATGGCGCGGAGTCTCTATGGCTCCCGGTAAACCCCGAACGAATCGGAGCAACGTCGGCGGGCGCGTACGAAGATGTTCCAATACTCAATTTCGGCGAGTATACCGTACCTTCCGCGCCAAAGACAACGACATATACCCTATCGTCCTTCTTTCCGCGCGATTACAACGCGAGCTATTGCAATTATATCGATTTACAGCGGCCGGGGCCGTGCTGCCCACTATTGCTTCCCGAACACAGCCGGTCCCTTTTTTGCCCTATTCGCCCAAGGAGATGCTGGAGCAGCTCGCGCAGGAAGGATATCCTGCCGCTCATGTCCGCGCAGCCGTCCATTTGGCTTCCGGCCTCGACGGATGCCGCGCTGTAATAGAACAGATTGGGTTTGCAGAAATCCGAAATGTAGTGATACAATTAGGCAAGGAGAGCACTTCCCGATTCACTGCGGGCATGGTGACCGTCCAGCAGAGGCTGATCAAGGCCGATCTGGGCTCAAGCTCGCAGCTGCTACTGTCTTTATTGGTGTTATGGTTCAGAGACATGATTCATTATCAGGCCGGAAGGTCTGAGCAGATGGTTTTCATAGATCAGTTGGATTGGATTAGTCAGCATGCGTACACGAAGCCGGCCGCTTATTGGGTTTCGTGCATGGAGCATGCCATGGAGGCAGCGGGGAAGATCAAGGCCAATGTGGCTCCCCAGCTTGCCATAGAGCAATTACTGGTACGTCTACAGGAGGGTTAAATCCTTGTATAATGTCGTCGGTGTTCGCTTCAAAAAAGCGGGCAAGATCTATTACTTTGATCCCGTCGAACATCCCGTAGGCACGGACCATCACGTTATTGTGGAAACTGCCAGGGGTGTGGAATACGGCAAAGTCGTAGTCGGACAGAAGCAGGTAGACGAATCGGATGTAGTTCTCCCTCTCAAAAAAGTCATTCGCATCGCCAGCGACCAGGACGCCAAGGTCGTCGAGGAGAATCGAGGCGCCGCGCAGAACGCGTTCTCGGTCTGTCTGGATAAGATCCGCGCGCACGGGCTCAAGATGAAGCTGGTGGATGTCGAATTCACGTTTGACCGCAATAAAATCATTTTCTATTTCACGGCAGAAGGCCGGATCGACTTCCGTGAGCTCGTCAAGGACTTGGCCAGCGTATTCCGTACCCGGATCGAGCTTAGACAGATCGGCGTACGCGACGAAGCCAAGATGCTCGGAGGCATCGGCCCTTGCGGACGCGTCCTGTGCTGTTCTTCCTGGCTGGGCGATTTCGATCCCGTATCCATCAAGATGGCCAAGGATCAAAGCTTGTCGCTGAACCCGACGAAAATATCGGGATTGTGCGGAAGGCTCATGTGCTGCCTGAAATTTGAGCATGATAACTACGAAAGCGTGCGGGAGGAAATGCCCGCCATCGGCAAGACCGTCGTCACCTCCTTCGGAGAAGGAAGGGTTACCGGCATCAACGCGGCTTCCAAGAGCGTTTACGTCCAGCTGTTCGAGATCAGCGGAAGACCGAAAGAAATGCCGATCGACGATGTTGTTGTAAAATGAATGTGAACCTGAACGTCATGCATGAAAGCTCTGGGGTGTGAGTTCTTGGAGAATAAAGATCTTTTCCTTCATATGGATGAGCTTGAAACTAGAATGGGCGGCTTTCACAAAGAATTGGGCGAGCTCAAACAAATCGTCAAGCAGCTGGTGGAGGCGAACAAACAGCTCTCGATCGAGAATCGTCAGCTGCGCAAGGTGTTGAGGAAGGAAACCAATCCTCACACGGAGAAAGCGATGCAGCCGGTGCATTCCGGTTCATCGGCTCCTGTCCGGCAGCTGGCTTCCGATTCGGGGTCTTTGACCGAGGAACTGCCGCAGGCGGTTGGAGAAGGACACGACAATCTGGCAAGGCTTTATTATGAAGGCTTCCATATTTGCAACKYGCTACCKATCCGCAAGGAATCGTAGACTTCTACGCCGGCGTGCTCGA
>NZ_CBRA020000021.1:0-14269 GCF_000469945.2 Paenibacillus sp. P22
CTACGGCAGCGGCGGCGGCAGCAGCTACGGCGGCAACCGCAGCAGCAGCCGTGACGGCTACAAGCCAAGAACGGAAGGCGGTCGCGGTTATGAAGGCCGCAGCTACGAAAACCGCAGCAGCAGCGAAACGCGCCGACCGACGGAAGGCTGATTTTCAAAACCAAAGCCGGGAAATCCCAATGCGGATTTCCCGGCTTTTTCAATTCGACTTTCATAAGCGAACGCCCGCGGCCAACAAGGCTGCGGACGTTCGTTTTTATTTCATCTACTTCATTTCGATGCCCCATGTTTGCCCTGATTCCATTCCGTGATGGATGCCGGCAGCGGTCCCTGCTTGAAGGCAAGGATTCCCGTAGTCCGCAGCGGCAGCCCGCTGCGGATTAGTACCAGAATGCGCGAGAGATGATGACAAGCAGAATGAACAGGACGAGAATCGCGCCGATGCCGTAACCGCCGAAGCCGTAACCGCCGCAACCGCCGTATCCGCCTCCGAATCCTCCGTAAGCTGCGCCCATGTGAAGCACCTCCTGTATGGTTGATGGGGTGAAGATGATACAAATTATTCCGGTACGGCTGCCATGGGAAGGACGTTAGCCCTCCTGTCAAAAAGTTGGGCTTATGGGCTCGGCTGAGTTATAATGGAAAAGCAGATGTTCAAGCTTGCTTCTAGGGGGTCCGCTTATGGAAATGAGAGGAATTATGGGAGGGTTCTACCGCATCTCGGAATGGATCATGAGGCTTGCGGTGACGAATATTCTCTGGATCGTATGTTCGCTGCCTTTCGCGTTTTTTGTATTCACGGCATTTTTGTCGACCGGCCTGGAAGAAAATGCGATGAGCATGTTCTACTGGTGGCTGGTCATGGGATTGGCCGTAGCTCCTTTCACGCTATTCCCGGCTACATCCGCCATGTTCGGAGTCGCCCGCAAATGGGTGATGGGGGATCTTGACGTTCCGCTCTTCCGGACCTACTTCCGCCATTACAAAGAAAATTATCTTCAAAGCATGATCGGCGGAATCGTGTATGCGCTCGTATTGGGCATCATGATTGTGGATTTCAAGTATTTCCAAGGCAATTCGAGCCTTCAACTGGTGTCCTATGTCTTTCTGGGCCTGATTCTGCTGCTCGGGATCTCGCTGTTCAACTTCTTCTCCATGGTCGTCCACTACCATATGAAGACGTTCCAGCTGCTCAAGAACGCGCTGCTCATCACGATCGGAAGGCCGCTCCGCTCGTTCTCGACGGCAATTGTAAGCGGATTTATCATCTATATCAGCTTTTCCACAAAGCTGACATGGCTGATTCCATTTTTCATGGGCAGCATCATCGCTTATTTCGCATTCTGGAACTTTTACCTGACGTACCAGAAAATCCAGGCTCAGACGGAAGCGAGGAACAAGGAAGCCGAAGAAGATGCCCTGGAAGCCGAGCTGAGCGAGGATACCAAGAAATAACGGCCTTTTTTAAGCCTCGGCGATTTTACTTTTGTTTCGACAAAGCTTATAATAGCTATACATCCTGCGGTGCTCGTTATGGCTTAACGTGTTTTGAACCAATGGCTGTTTCACGGGAGTTCAACATCGGCGGGCGGCTGACATGCCTTCATTTTATGGAGGATCTCAAAACCCTTCCTGAGGACACCCACCTGCGAGAGCGGGTTCAGAAACAAGCAAGCCAGACGGCACTGCGGGACTATAATTTTAGAGTTCTTCCATGACTCTGACTGCTGTCAGGGCCTTTTTTTTTGCAGGGGTATACATATAGATGCCGGAGGGGGAGACCATCACTTGCTGAAACGTACGTTTATCGGACTGCTCCGCAGCTTCGAACAAACAGGCGACAAGGCCAAGGATCCGCAGCTCAAATCCCATTATTACAAGCTATCGAAGGACAAAGCCTGGGAAGAAGTATTGTCCACGCTCAAGAAGATGCAGGGATACAAAGTTCTTCATGACGTGCAATCCGTCGGGGAGATCGTGCTTGAAAAGAGAACGGTTACAGGCAGGACGATGGATATCACGGTGTCGGTCATCGGGGTCGGACCGGTAACATCGGCGGTGGATATTTATTCGGCTTCCCGCGGATCCCTTGGGGATCTGGGAGCCAATTACCGCATTATCCTGGACATTTACCGTACGCTCGACAAGAAGCTGTCCGCCTTCAAGACGACTCAGGCTTGAATATAAAAAAAGCGAGCGAAGGAGTTCATCCTTGCTCGCTTTTCTCTATCGCGGAAGCGGCCTATTGCAAGGCGCGCACCGCTTCGACGGCTGCTTCGTAGTTCGGATGCTCGGTCATTTCGCCAAGAACCTCGACGTATTGGATCGTGTTGTCGGCGTCCAGGACGAAGATCGAGCGCATGTCGAGAGCGAATTCCTTGATCAGGACGCCGTAAGCTTGCCCGAACTCGTTGCCTTTGTAATCGGACAGCAGGGTCACTTGATCGATGCCTGCCGCTCCGCACCAGCGGGCTTGGGCGAAGGGAAGATCGGCGCTGACGGTCAGCACGGCCACGTTGCTGCCTAGCTTGGCGGCTTCTTCGTTGAAGCGGCGGGTCTGGGCGTCGCATACGCCCGTATCGATGGAGGGAACGACGCTGATAAGCTTGATCTTGCCGGCATAATCGGCGAGGGATACATTTTCGACGAGAGATTTGTTCAGGGAAAAGTCCGGCGCTTTATCGCCCTTTTTGAGCTCAGGACCAACGAGCGTGATCGGATTTCCTTTGAAAGCCGCTTGACGTTCTTGTGCCATGGGGAATTCCTCCTTCAACAATGCTTGGGATAGGAAATGCTAGACCATTATAATCGTTCGCTAACCGTGTTGTCCAATCGGCTAAGGAGGAGACGCCTTAATGATATTCCTGCGCTACGAAAGCTTCCGGGGCTACTTGAAGGCCTATCCGGTCACATCGGTGCTGATCGCGCTCAATATCCTCATGTACATCGCCCAGATGGCAAGCGGAGGGTTAAACACCGGAACGCTGACCAGCCGTTTTTTATTTTTTCAAAGCCCGCTGGACCCTTACGGTCTTGAAGAGCCGTGGCGCTATGTGACGTCGATGTTCGTCCACGGGGGACTGCAGCATCTGCTGTTCAACATGTTCGCCCTGCTCGTGTTCGCCCCTCCGCTGGAGAGGCTGCTCGGTTCCGTCAGGTACCTGATCCTGTACCTGCTCAGCGGCGTTGCAGGCAACCTGATCGGCGCGGTCATCGTAACGGGCACTCAGCTGTCGCTGGGCGCTTCCGGGGCAATCTACGGCGTGTACGGGGCCTACCTGTTCATCGCGCTGCTGCGCAAGGGAATGATGGACAAAAGCTCCGAGCAGACGGTGTACATCATTCTGCTGTTCGGGGTCGTCTATTCCGTCATCAATGTCGGCGTCGATCTGTGGGCGCATGTAGGCGGGGCAATCGGCGGCTTCCTCCTGTACGGACTGATGGACAAGAGGGAAAGATACCGCAAGGACCGCTATCGGCGGTAGCAGGGGAGCATGGCATGCGGAAGCTCCCTGATGGGCATGAGCAGACACAAAAGGCGTCCCAGAATATCTGGGACGCCTTTTCGCATGCCGATGAAGGCTACTCGCGGTTCGAGGAGGTGAAGATCATGATGTACTTCACAAGCTCCAGCAAGGAAATCAGCGCTGCAGCCACATACGTGAGCGCGGCTGCGTTGAGGACCTTGGCGACGCCGCGCTCTTCTTCGTTGCTGATGAATCCTTCGGATACCATCAGCTCGCGCGCGCGGCTGCTGGCATTGAACTCGACGGGCAGCGTGATCAGCTGGAATGCGACCGCTACCGAGAAGAATACGATGCCGGCGCCGATAAGGCCCGTGGCGGAGAACAGGAAGCCTGCGATCAACAGAAACGGCGCGATGCCGGAAGCGAAGTTCACGACCGGGAAGATCCGGTGGCGCAGAACCAGCATCGGGTAGCTCTGCTTGTGCTGGATGGCATGGCCGACTTCGTGGCAGGCGACGGAGATGGCCGATATGGAGCTTTCGTAGTACACCGGCTCCGACAGCCTGACGACGCGATGAATCGGGTCGTAGTGGTCGCTGAGGCGTCCTGGGACCGGTTCGATCGGCACATCGTGGAGGCCGTTGGCATCCAGCATGCGCCTGGCGGCCTCGTAGCCTGTCATGCCGCTCATGGCAGGAACTTCAGCCCAGCGGTTGAATGTGCCCTTGACCCGGAACTGAGCCCAGATCGAGAGGCCGAAGGCGATCAGAATCAAGAAGTCCATCGGATGAAAAAACATAGTATCCCTCCATGCTGCATGGTTTGCGTTGGCCTACATGAAATTGCCTTTGTTCAGAATCAGCATCAGCGCCTCGATGCAGGCGGCCGTCTGCGGAATCAGCCGGTTGAAAGCCTGGTTGGCCTGCTTGGGCTTGAGATTCTGGATAACGGGCTCAAGCTCTTTCACTTCACGCTCGAGCTGGCTGAGATGAAGCTGCAGATCACTCAGCTTCTGCGTGACTTGGGACACGGACGAGACTTTGTTCCAGCTGTCCAGCGCCTGCTTGATTTCATCCAACGTATATTTGTCTTTCTTCATTTGTTCTATACGCTTCAGCCGTTCCAAGGTTTCAATGCTGTAGAGCCGATAATTCCCCTCGGAACGCGTCTCGGGGCTGATCAGGCCCAGCTTCGTATAATAATCGATTGTCCGCGCGCTGACGCTGGCCTGGCGGGACAATTCTCCGATTTTCAGCAGGTTCTCGTTCATTCTCCTCCACCATCCTTATAAACCCTAACGCTCTCTATTAAAAACTATGATAATCGCTAACGAACGATGCCGTCAAACAAACGGACTCCAAACGGCCCATATTTTAATGGAAGCGATTGCAGGTAACCTGACATGACCGGCCGACCATCCAATCGCGGTCCATGGAGACGACGCGAAAAGAACCCGACAGGCTTCATGAATTACGAAAGGCCCAAGACGGATGGCTTGGATCGGAGGCCAAACCGGTTAAAAAACTTAACATTCGTTACGATTAGATAAGGGAATGTCGGATATCCTTTGCGTTTTTATTGGATTGTATATTGTCAAAGCAGGTACTTCTGACTATAATGGCATTAAGTCTTTCAAAACGTGTTAGAGAACATTACATTAGGGAGTGGTCGTTGTGGTCAAAAAAAAGCTTGATATCTCTCGTTGCCTTGCTGGTCCTGTTCCCGGCAATGGCATTCGCGGAAGATCCTTCCGCCGGAACGCTCAACATGGGACTTAACGCCCTCTGGGTCATGCTGGCCGCCATCCTAGTCTTGCTCATGCAAGGCGGATTCATCCTTCTGGAAACCGGGTCGACCCGCATGAAGAATGCCGGGCATGTCGCCGGCAAGACGATCTTTACCGTAGGCCTTTGTTCCCTGATCTACTGGGCCGTAGGGTACGGCATCGCATTCGGCGGCGAAGGCAACTCGTTCATAGGATGGGGAGACTTCTTCTTGAACCCGGCCAAAGCCTCCGTTGACAACGGCCTTCCAACGACAATCTTCTTCATGTTCCAGCTTGCGTTCGCGGCTGTATCGCTTTCCATCGCATGGGGCGGCTTCGCGGAACGCGCCAAGCTCTCCGTCTACTTGATCTTCACGGTCCTGTTCACAGCCCTCATCTATCCCGTTATCTCCCACTGGATCTGGGGCGGCGGCTTCCTTGCCAAGGACGGCGCGCAGGACTTCGCCGGCTCGACCGTCGTCCACTTGACGGGCGCGTTGGCCGCATTCGCGGGCACCGTGCTGCTGAAGCCTCGCATCGGCAAATTCAATAAAGACGGCTCGGCCAACGAAATTCTCGGCCATAACCAAGTGTTCACGGCTTTGTCCGTCTTGATCCTCTGGGTCGGCTGGTTCGGCTTCAACGCCGGCAGCACGGTTGCTATCGGCGACGGATTCTTCGGTTACGTCGCGTTCAACACCCAGCTCGGAGCGGCTGGCGGCGCTGTCGCAGCCCTGCTCATCTCCTGGGCGGTCATGGGCAAGGCCGACATCGGCACGACGCTGAACGGAGCTCTCGCGGGCCTCGTCGCCATCACCGCTTCCTGTGCCTTTGTCGATCCTTGGGCCGCTGTCGTGATCGGCCTCGTCGCCGGCGTCCTCGTCTTCTTCAGCGCCCGTTTCTTCGAGAAGATCAAAGTCGACGATCCGATCTTCGCGATGTCCGTTCACGGCGCCGCCGGCATCTGGGGCACGCTCGCCAACGGCATTTTCGCCACGCAGGAGCTGGCAGACAAAGTCGCGGTAGGCCGCGGAGGCCTCATCGACACCGGTTCCTGGCATCAGCTGTGGGTTCAGCTTGAATCGGTCGTCATCTGCGGCGCTTACGTTCTCGTCGTCAGCTTCGTGCTCCTCGGCATCATGAAGTTCGTCATGGGACTTCGGGTTACGGAAGAGCAGGAGATCGCCGGCCTTGATCTCAGCGAGCACGGCAACTACGGCTATCCGGAGCAGCTGAAGAAAGCAAGCCAGAATATCCAAGCTTGATCCCCGGCTTCATGGTATGCTGATAGCAAGAGGGGAGAGAGCCGAATGACGGATTTGGGATGGCAGCAGCTGCTGCAAAGCATAAGCAATGCGGACAATGCCGCAGGCTTGCGCCGAATCCGCGAATCTGTCCATGATATCATGATCAGCCGGCTGCCTCAGCAACAAACGGAACCATTCTACGGCGAGCTCAACGATGTGCATGATGCCATGGTCAGGCGCTGCATCTGGCTCGCGCAAAAGGAACTGGCACGGCTCGGGAAAGGAAATCCCCCCGTGCCTTTTGCGTATCTTTTGTTCGGCAGCGGGGGCAGGATGGAGCAGACCCTGCTCAGCGATCAGGATAGCGGGATGATCTACGCGGATCCGCAAAACGAGGCGGATGCCGTTCATTGCAGGGACTATTTCGAGCTATTGGGAAAAGAGACGGTCCAGTTGCTGTTGATGGCGGGATACCCTCTGTGCGAGGGCAATGTGCTGAGCAGCAATCCGGACTGGTGCAGCTCCGCCTCGGTATGGAAGGCTCGGCTGGGGGAATGGTTCAGGGAGCCCGCATGGGAAGCGGTCCGGTACCTGCTGATCGTCGCGGACAGCCGCTGCGTGTACGGCAGCGCCGAGCTCCATGCCGACATGATGAGCCATTTCTACGGAGATATCCTCAGTTCACCGCTGATCGTGAGAAGGATGCTGGACAATACGATGAAGCACAAGGTGCTGCTCAACGTGTTCGGCCAGCTGCTCAAGGAGCAGTACGGAGCGGATGCGGGCAGTCTGGATATCAAGTACGGGGCTTATATTCCGATGGTGAACGCCGTAAGGATGCTCGCCATTGAAGCCAATCTTCGCGAGACTTCCACCCTCGGACGGATCCGGCTTCTGGAGCAGGCGGGCGTCGTCACCGCCGAAGACGCCAGGGAGTGGATGCAGACGTTCCGCTTGTTCATGAGGCTTCGCATGATGACGACGGAAAAGCTCGAGGGAGGACAGTTCTCCACGAACGGGAAGCTGTCTGCCCGGAAGCTGAGCAAAGAAATGGCTGAAGAACTGAAAAGCGGCCTCAAGCTCGGGAAAAAGCTGCAGCGGCGTGTGTACAGGCACACGATGGGCAGGCTTTGACAAGAGCGGAGGGAGGTTGGAATGAAGGAAACCAAAGGCGTGAACCGGATGTGGCAGCTGTACAAGATGGGCGGCGTTACGCCGGCCATCGCCTCCATGCTCGGCGCGCAGAATGCGCAGCAGATGGCTTTCATGCGTTCGATGAACAAGGATCTGCGCAAGCAGGCTATGCTCGATACTCCTTTCGAGGAGATGGAGACGATCGTTTTCGATCTGGAGACGACGGGCTTCTACCCTTATAACGGAGACGAAATCATCAGCTTCGGGGCTTTGCTGCTCAAGGGCGGGGCTGTGCAGGAGGATAAGTTCTTCTACAGCCTGGTCAATCCGAAACGAAAGGTTCCTCTCCACATTACCGAGCTGACCGGCATCACGAGCGGAATGGTCGAAGAGGCTCCGGATCTCCTCGATGTCCTGCACAGCTTCATGGAATTTTGCGGCAGAAGGCTGCTCATCGCGCATGGAAGCGGCCATGACAAGCAGTTCCTCAATGCCGCTCTCTGGCGGACCTCGAAGGTGAACCTGTCGCATCGGGTGCTGGATACGATGATGGTCGCCAAGTGGCTGAACCCCGGCAGGGAAGCCTACGGGCTCGACGAGCTGCTGGAAGAGGAAGGCATTCCGGTCACCCAGCGGCATCACGCGCTCGAGGACTGCAGGATGCAGGCCCAGCTATGGCTCAAATACCTGGACAGAATCCGCTCCCGGAACATCAAGACGCTCGGCGATTTATACGCGTACCTCAGCCAGCACTAGCTTGCGGAGTCCAGCTCGGGACGGCCTGAACGCCGCGATCTCCGGCCGGTCTCTATCCATCAGCGAAACGATCCACATGACGAGCCCTCCGGCGATGCCGGAGGGCTCGTCCGCGTCGGAACGAGTCCACATGGGATGGGACCTGTCCAGGTCGGACGGGAATGCGGGAGTGCGCGGATGGGAATGATAGATGCCGGCAGCATCCAATCCTTCCCGGCGCAGGCGATAGAAGAGCGCAACCCATTGCTCCGGTCCGAAGGCGTAGCGGGTCCCGGAGTCGGCATGGCCGTTCGGTACGGGCAGGACGGCCGTTACGATCCGCAGAGGATCGTCCAGCCGGCACGCGGCGATGCCGCAGCATTCTTCAAGTGGAGAAGCCAGGCAGCTCCGAAGCATGGCTTCAAGGGCATCCGGCGTAATCCGCGCGATGGAGGACATGATGATCACCTCTCGGTTCGTGTGTCGCTGGCTCATGCGCCAAGTTGAGCGCCAAGTCCATTCATGATAACATGACGGTACTAATGTCTAACAGAGAATGAAGGTAGGTCGCGCTATGAAACGGACAGGCATCATCATCGTATTGGCTTGCGCCGCGGCTTTGCTCGGAGGCTGGATGTGGAAGAGCGGTTCACTCGCCTCTCTGACGACCTCGGGCGAACCGGCTTCCAAGCCGAAGGCCGGTTATGAGGCTCCCGCATTCACGCTGCCGGGTTTGGACGAGCGTCCTTATTCCGTCGGCGGACCGCGGGACAAGCCGGTTTTGATTAATTTCTGGGCTTCCTGGTGCGGTCCTTGCGACATGGAAGCGCCGGATCTTCAAGCCTTGTATGAAAAATACGGCGACAGAATCGATTTCTACGGCATCAATGCGACCAGCTACGACCGTGAACGCGACGCGCGCAAGTTCGTCGACGAGAAGAAGCTGACCTTCCCGATTCCGATGGACCGCGATGGAGAGGTCGCCAAGCTGTACAAAGTAAACAATTTTCCGACTTCGCTGCTGATCGGTCCGGACGGCAAAGTGCTGGAGCGGATACCGGGTGTCATTCCCCGCGAGGAATGGGAGAAGAAGCTGTCCGGCCTGGTTGCAGGCGGAGGAGCCTCCTGACGTTCTAAAGGCTGTTCTCATGAACGCGCCGGTCAGCGGGCAGGAAGGCGTTTGGCGGCGAGAAAGGATTGAGGGATTGCACAGCAAAAGCCCGGCCAGATGGCCGGGCTTTTGCTGTCTGCTGCAAGAGGTGGAAAGAGCGGCCGGTATTCAGGCCAAACTCAGTGGTTGATGACGCCTTGGCGGGGCGAATGGTCTTCGCCGACGGCCGGCTCGACCTTGGTCATGCCGAGAAGAGCGTAGCGCAGGCTGTCCAGCAGGGCTTCCCAGCTTGCTTCAATGACGTTGCCGGATACGCCGACAGTATTCCAGCTGCTCGTGAAGTCGCTGGATTCGATCAGGACGCGGACCTTGGCTGCAGTCGTGTCCTTCTCGTCGAGCACGCGGACCTTGTAGTCGGCGAGATGAATGTCGTTGATGCGCGGGAAGAACGGCAGCAGAGCCTTGCGGAGCGCATTGTCGAGCGCATTGACTGGACCGTTGCCCTCGGCGGCGGTGTAGACGGACTCGCTGCCGACCCGCAGCTTCACGATGGCTTCGGTGACCATCCCGTGGGCTGTTTTTTCCAGCAGAATCTTGAAGGAATCGACCGTGAAAATTTCGTCCAGGCCGCCGAAAGCATCGCGAAGCAGCAGCTCCATGCTCGCCTCCGCGCCTTCGAACTGATAGCCCTGATGCTCCAGATCCTTGATCCGGTCGATGATGGATTTCGTTTTCTCGTTGTTCGCGCTGACATCCAATCCCATCTCCTGGGCTTTGGAGATGACGTTGCTTTGGCCGGCGAGCTCCGAGACGAGAATGCGCTGCTTGTTGCCGACGAGCTCGGGAGAGATATGCTCGTACGTCTTGGAGTCCTTCAGAATCGCAGAGACGTGGATGCCTCCCTTGTGGGCAAAGGCGGCATTGCCGACATAAGGCTGCCCTACAGGCATGCTGACGTTGGCGATCTCGCTGATATAACGCGCCGTAGGAGTCAGCAGCTTCAGATTCGCTTCTTCGATGCAGGCGTAGCCGAGCTTGAGCTGCAGATTCGGGATGATGCTGCATAGATTGGCGTTGCCGCAGCGCTCGCCGTAACCATTGATCGTGCCCTGAACCTGGAGCGCCCCTGCCTGTACGGCGGCCAGCGTATTGGCCACGGCCAGCTCGCAGTCGTTATGGGTGTGGATGCCGAGCGGGGCTCTCAGCTCCGAGGCGATGCGGGAGACGATGCCGCCGACTTCTCCTGGAAGCGTGCCGCCGTTGGTGTCGCACATGACGAGCCAGTCTGCTCCGGCTTCCTGGGCCGTCCTCAGGACGGCAAGGGCGTACTCCGGGTTGTTCTTGTAGCCGTCGAAGAAATGCTCCGCGTCGAAGATGGCTTCAAGCCCTCTCTGCTTCAGGAAGGCGATGGAATCATGGATCATGGAGAGATTCTCCTCCAGCGTCGTGCCAAGCGCGGTGTGGACGTGGAAATCCCAGGATTTCCCGACGAGAGTCGCGGCCTGAACGCCTGATTCAGCGATCCGAAGCAAGCCGGCATCCTGAGCGGCGACGGCATTTTTGCGGCGCGTGCTTCCGAACGCCGTGATTTTCGCGCGAAGTCCGAGTTTTTGCACCCGCTGGAAAAACTCGATGTCCTTGCTGTTGCTTCCAGGATTGCCGCCTTCGATATAATGAACCCCCAGCTCGTCCAGCTTGCGGGCGATTTTGAGCTTGTCGTCGGCGGACAGGCTGATGCCTTCCCCCTGGGTCCCGTCGCGCAGGGTGGTGTCAAAGATGGAGATGGCTTGGTTCATACCGGAAGTGCCCCCTTTAATGTCTTAACCCAGCAATGTGTGAAAGCATTCGACTCTATAATGCTCTATTATATCACCTTGACATGTCAGGATAGAAGTGAAGATGCATAATTTTCGCTCTTTTGGCTGGCGTCAGGATGAAAAGAACCGAATTTGGCGGCGAGAAGAGGCTTTTCGGCCTCCGATAGGTTCATATGGGCATAAAGCAGATTCCAGGCGGATGAAGGGCAGAAGCCTGCAATGCCCCCCGTTTGTTGACCATGACGGCAGGCAGGGGTATGCTGGATGAACAATGGGGAGGAGGAGGAAGGATGGGCGAGAAAGAGACCGGCGGCGCGAGAAAAGGCCGGATCATTTTGCATTTGGACATGAACGCTTTTTACTGCTCGGTCCATGAAGCCGAAGAGCCCGAGCGGTACGCGGGCAAGCCTACGGCCGTAGCCGGCAGCGTCGAGCTTCGCAAGGGAGTCATCGTCACCTGCTCCTACCCCGCGCGCGCGAAAGGCGTTCGCACCGGGATGACGGTCCGGGAAGGCCTGAAGCGATGTCCGGAGCTTGTGCTCATCCAGCCAGATTTCAACCTCTACAGACGCTACTCCCGAGGGTTTATGGAGATCGCATCCGCTTACACCCCTCTGATGGAGACCGTATCCATCGATGAATGTTATCTGGATATTACGGGCTCAGGCATGTTCGGCAGTCCCGTCGAAATCGCCCAATCCATCCAGGAAAGAATTCGGATGGAATGGTCGATTCCCTGCTCGGTCGGCATCGGGCCGAACAAGCTTCTCGCTAAAATGGCATCCGATATGAAGAAGCCGTACGGATTGACGATTTTGCGCATACGCGATGTTCCGAGACTTCTTTGGCACAAACCCTGCGACGCGTTGTTCGGCGTCGGCCGCAAAACCGCCGACAAGCTGCGGAAGCTGAACATCGCGACGATCGGCGACCTTGCGGCAGCCGACGAATCGCTGCTGACTTCCCAGTTCGGCGTATACGGCGCCCATATGAAGGAAGCGGCCAACGGAATCGACCGCTCGCCGGTGCGGGAGACGAGGGAAGCGAGCAAGTCTGTCGGCCATACGACGACGCTTCCTGAGAATGTGACGCGGCGGGAAGACGTGCACCGGGTGCTGCTCAACCTGGCCGATCAGACCGCCCGCAGGATGAGACGGAAGGGATTCCTCGCGGGAGGCGTGCAGATCACCGTCCGCTTCCCGGATATGACGACGCTCACACGCTCCCGCGCGCTCGATAAGCCGATCGAGGATGCGGGCGTCATCCACCGCGAAGCCTGCAAGCTGTTCGATGAGCATTGGAAGGAAGTCGTGCCGATCCGCCTGCTCGGCATCACCCTTCACAGCCTGCATCCCAAGGAAACGGCCGCGGTGCAGCTCGATCTGTTCGATTACGAAAGCGAGCCGCGCCGGGAGGCATTGACCAAGGCGATGGACGCCATGCGGGATAAATATGGAGAGGGTGCCGTGCTGACAGCCGGCATGCTCGGCGACGACCCTTCGACGCTCATCCGCAACCGCCGGATTAGGGGTACATCCTTGCAAATTGATGATGATTTTGTTATAAATTGATGTGTAAAGTCAGACTTACGACAGGGAATCATACACTTGCCTGGTCAAGGGAATGCTGATGATGCATGACACATAGAGGAGGGAATACCATGTCTAAATATACTTGGGTTGACAAAGACACCTGCATCGCATGCGGAGCTTGCGGCGCAACGGCCCCGGATATCTACGATTATGATGATGAGGGACTGGCCGAGACGATCTACGACAAGGACGGCAACACCGGCACGAAGGCGATTCCTGAGAATCTGTACGAAGATCTGCAGGACGCTGCGGACGGCTGCCCGACGGATTCCATTCAAATCGCGGACGAACCGTTCAATATGTAAATTTTTCATGAACTTATCATGCCTGCTCCCGGCTGTCGGGAGCAGGTTTTTTTGTTTCGGACGCCGAACAATATGGTCTTCGGCAGCCGATATAGGTTGAATAGGAACGGGAAGGGGGCGGCGGGATGGACAGCGGTGGAAGCGCAGAGCCTAATGAGGGCGGCGGTACCGGAATCGAGGAGCTGAAGGCATACGTCAAGTCGCATCCAGGCAACAGGCTTGCATGGTTCTTTCTCGGCAAAGCCTACGGAAGGCAGGGAATGGATGCGAAAGCCAATTATTGCTACCTCAAGTCCGGCAGCGTGTACGAAGCGTTCGAAAACGAAGCCCATCCGCTGACGCTCGGTTCGGGACCGCTGCATGCCATGCTCGAAACCTGGGATCGGGACAGGAGGCGCAAAAAGGGAGCGGCAAGGATTGCGCTCGCAATCCTCGCCGCGTTCATGCTGGCATCCGCAGCGGCCGCCCCGGGCGTGCCGACGCAGCTGTCCCAGACCGTCAGCCTGCCTGAAGGAAGCAAGGCTGGAGAAGCGCTGCCTGCGGCATCAGCGGCATCCAAGGACGGCATGAGGCGAACCGTTGTCTGGGTGGACAGCGATCAGACGGGAACTGCCGCTGCGGCAGCGATCGGGGCTCTGGAAAGCGATGACGCCCTTCCATCCTCAGCGGCGTTCACGCTGTCACGATCCGGAGGCTACTACCGGTGGCAGGCGGGGGCCAAGGGAGTGCTGGAAGCTTCGCGCTCCGACGGCAAGGGATCTTACGCCGTGCAAACGGCCGGCATTGAGGACTGCGCATGCGAAAGCGGCTTGTCGGAGGCGGCGGACCGCCGGATCCGGGAGGAGACTATTTTTCAGGAGCAGGCCTGGTCGACGATCAGCGGCATCAGGCAATTCAAGCGGCTCAACGGGAAATGGCCGGTCTCAGCCGAACAGCTTGCAGGGGATTATCCGCACAACATCCTCCCCGGACTCCCTGACGAGGCGGAGGAGCATTTTCCCGAGTGGCTGCGGCAGGCTCGCCAAGTCGGGGCGGGCGCTGAAGMGAACTGCGVTCGYCKGAKYRAAGATGGAGAGCGAGGAACGGAAGGAGCAGC